>DMCG01000241.1:4835-26928 GCA_003445855.1 Spartobacteria bacterium
ATAAATTTTTGATGCATCAACTTCATTCCGGCAATGCGGCGCCACGGAAATCCGAGCGACTGCACAAACGCGCTCGTGCCCGGCGGCGCCGGGTCCTGACCGGCGGCAAGATTTGGATTGAGCGGCTTGTCGCCGTCGCAGCAAATTCGAATCTGCACGCCCCGCCCGGCCGCGTCACGCAACGCAGCCATGAGTTGATTTTTCAGCACATCGCTGAAGCGCATGTCATAGAACGCGAAAGCGAGGGTCGCGCGCGCCATGCCGATGAAGCCCGTGAGGCGCGTCATGACCGCGCCTGGCTGTTGTTCGCCTTCGGCCAAAAAGAAGATAGAGAGCTGATCTTGCGCGGAATTATTCATATTTCGCCCGGTTGAACTGATTTTCTGTTTTCGTGCTTCTGGCAACGCATTTAGATTACTCGCGTGAGCTACGAGGTCTTCGCGAGAAAATATCGCCCGCAGACGTTCGACGATCTTGTCGGACAAAGCCATGTCTCACAGACGTTAAAAAATGCGGTTGCACAAAATCGTCTGGCGCATGCCTATCTTTTTGTCGGTCCGCGCGGCATCGGCAAAACATCGACGGCGCGCATTTTGGCCAAGGCGCTCAATTGCGTGAATGGGCCGACGGTGACGCCGTGTGGCGTGTGTGACAACTGCCGCGAGATCGCGGCCGGAAATAGTCTGGACGTGATCGAGATCGATGGCGCCAGCAACAACAGCGTCGAGGACGTGCGAGAGCTGCGCGACAATGTTCGCTACGCGCCGGCGAACGGCCGCTACAAGATCTATCTCATCGACGAAGTGCACATGCTTTCGTCGGCCGCCTTCAACGCGCTGCTCAAAACATTGGAGGAGCCGCCGCCGCATGTGAAATTCATTTTTGCGACGACCGAACCGCAGAAAGTTCTGCCGACGATCCTGAGTCGCTGTCAACGCTTCGATCTTCACCGCATCCCGGCGAATTTGATCGCGCAACATCTTCAATTCATCGCCGGCAAAGAAAAGTTTTCTCTCGAACCGGCGGCCGCGCATGCGATCGCGCGCGGCGCCGAGGGCGGGATGCGCGACGCGGAATCGATGCTCGATCAGCTCGTCGCGTTTTGCGGCGATCCGATCAGCGAAGCCGATGTGCTGAAAGTTTTCGGATTCACCAGCCAACAAACGGTTGCAAATTTCACGGACAAAATTTTGCGCTCCGCCACGGCCGACGCGGTGCAATTGCTGCACGAACAATGCGAAGCCGGCAAAGACATGATGCGGCTGATGGCCGATCTGATCTCATATCTGCGCGACCTGCTCGTGTTCAAAGTAAAACCGGACGCGCTGAGTGAAGATGTCGATCTTGAATTGCAAAAATCGCTCGCCGCGCAGGCGGAATTAATCGAAACCGATCGCCTGCTCGAACTCATCGACCAATTTGCCGACGCCGAAAGCCGTATGAAATGGGCGCCGAACAAAAAACTCCATTTCGAAGTCGCGCTCATCAAAGCGATCCAAAGTTTGAGTCAAGTCACGCTCAATGAAGTGATCGAGAATTTAAATGCGTTGCGTGATGGCAAAACGGAAACGCCCCGGGTTGCAGAAGACAGCGCGCGCGTCTCGCGCGCGGCGTCGGGTGTCTCGCCCGACATGCCAAACAAATCTGCTTCGCGGGACGCCAGCGCTGTTCAAACCGACGCGACCGTCGAGCCAACGAAAATCTGGGAGCAAGTATGCGCGAAGATTCCAGCGAAAGGATTTCTGCGCACGCTGGTTGATTCGCTGACTGTGCTTGGCGCGGAGGGTCGAAATTTCTTTCTTGGTTATCCGCCCGATGAAAAATCGACCATCGAGACGCTCGCCACCACAACCAATCGTCGTCAGCTTGAAACCTTGCTCAAAGAAATCAGTGGCCGCGATTGGACAGCAAAATTGAGCGCGAAAGAAGGATTGCCGGGCAAGAGCTCGCGCGAGCAGCCGTCGCGCAAAGCCGAAGAATTTAAAGATGATCCGCTCATCCAGGAAGCGCTCGATATTTTCAAAGGTGAAATCAAATCCTGAGCCAAAGATCGACATATGAATCTCAACAAGTTGATGAAACAGGCGCAAAAGATGCAGGAGCAAATGGCGAAGACACAGGCCGAGCTGGAGGAGAAAACCGTCGAAATAAGCGCGGGCGGCGGAAAAGTGAAAGTGGTGGCGAATGGCGCCGGCGAAGTGATTTCGATCAAGATCGACAAGGCGATTGTCGATGCGAACGACGTAGAATTTCTCGAGGAAGTTGTTTTGAGCGGCGTGAAGCAGGCGATCGAGCAAGGCAAAACGCTCGCGCAATCGGAAATGTCGAAGATCACCGCCGGGCTGGGATTGTAGCAACCGGCCTGTGGCCGGTTTCACGTCGCACAGCGACGTGGCTACAGGTTACGCATCTCGCGTTTGTGTTTCGCGTAAACGCAAACTTCGCGCACGCCTAAGATCGACATCTTCCCCGCGAGCCGCGAAAAGTTTTCGCCGAGTTGCACATGGGAATGCGCGTCGGACGCCGTCGTAAACGGAATTCGTTTCCCGATTGCGAGCTCAATGATGCGATCGCCCGGGTAAAGTTCATTCACCGGTTTGCGCCAGCCCGCTGTGGAAAGTTCAATCGCGAGATTGCGCGAGCGAATGAACTCGAGCGTGTCATCGACAATCGAACCGATTTCTGCGTTCGGGCGATGGCCGTGAATTTTGATGAGATCGAGATGGGCGAGACAATCGACCAGCCCGCTGGCAGCGATTTCGCGCACGCGTTGAAAATAATCCGAATACAACTTGTCGATGTTACGACCTTCGAATTGCCCCGCGCCTGCCGGAACGCTGTCGAACATTTGATCGTCGCGCTCGAGGAAATGAACGGAGCCGAGAACGAAATCGAGTTTGTCCCAATGGTCCTCCACCCATTTTCGTCCGGCGGCGGAACTCTGCGGATCGTTGTCGAGCTCAATGCCGGCACGAATTTTTAGATCGGCATTTTTTTCCCGCAATCGATCGAGCTCATCGAAATCTATTCCGTCATGATAACGATCGTGATCGGTGAACGCGACTTCACCGATTCCGGCTTTTCTGGCCGAATCGACCCAGGGCCGCAAAAGCGCCTGCGTGTAACGCTGCGTCCGATGCCCCTGCGGATGAGTATGATAATCGGCAAACAGACGCGCAATCACGGCGCAGTCAGAAATTTTTGGCGGATACGCAGTTCCGGATATTTGGGAAAGAAAACCTCGACGATAAAAACTTTATTCGGGGTGAGATCGCGCGTCGCGATCGTCTCGTTGTATTCGACGTGCTCCTGCGGATTGATCAAAACCGTCCCGGGATTTTCGGTGATGGCATGATTATCCGACCACTTCGTCAGGATCGCCTCGGCCGAGTTCTTCAAATAAATCTCGATCCGCTGGTCGTTCGGGAAATCGAGTGTGATGGGACGTTTGGATTGATTGGTCAAGGTGAGTTTGATCTCAAGCTGGCGGACCTCGGACAATTTCACGGTCTGCGGCGCGACCAGCAAGTCGAGAGCGAGACCGCGCAGCTTTGGGTCCTGATACTGCGGAAGGGAGGTCGAAGAAAATGGATGGAGAATTCGGCCGAACCAGCCTCGTTTTTTCGTGGTCGAGGCGGGCGTGGCATCCTGGCCAAAAGTCTGCGCCGCAACCGCGAATAACAAAGCAAGGCAGGCAGCGCTGTGTCTCATGAGCGGGTTAAACAGCAAACGTTGCAAATCCTGTCAAACCCTTTATCAATCGGCCATGAAGACTCCCTGCGTGACGGCGCTTGCCTTCGTTCTTTTGCTGCAGATAGCGGCGGCCAAAGGTCGACATTGCATGTTTCGCTTGCACGCGGAAGCGAACCCGCGCGACACGACGGTCTTCGCCACTTCAGTGCGAGCACAATTCTCCGGCAAAGATATCGCAATTGAAAAAGTGGCGCGGATCTCCGAGCGGGATGTCGCGGCATTCTATCCTTATCCGGCCGGCAACGGAAACTACGGCGCACTTTTTCAACTCGATGACCACGGGCGGATCGTGCTCGACGCCTTGAGCATTGAGCACCGCGGCGGTTTGCTTTTTGTGTTCATCAATGGGCGGGCCATCACCGAGCTCGAAATCGACAAGCGCGTCGCCGACGGAAAAATCTACATCGCTTCGGGACTTACCGCAGCCGAGATCGAATCGATGAAGAAGGATTGGCGTTTGCTGGGCGAGCACAAACGATAACGGCGATGCGATCCATCGCCGCGGCCGTCGCCCTGCTTGCCGGCTTGAAATTCTCAATGATGGCGCAGAGCGAGAGAGCAATTGTCGATCTTGTCCTGCCGACGGCGAACGACGCGCTTTTCTCGGGCGATGGACCCGCGTTCTACCAATACATCGAACGCGATTACAAAGGGGTGAAATCGACGCCATGGGAAGGCGGCCAATACGGTTTTGTCCGCGACCCGGTCGAGACCGCGGCGGGAATTGTTTACACACGGTTCCATGAAGGGATCGACATTCGGCCTCTCCAACGCGACGCGCGCGGCGAACCGCTCGACGAAGTGCGCGCCATTGCCGACGGCAAAGTCGTGCACACGAACCTCGTTCCGGGATATTCGAACTACGGGAAGTACATTGTGATCGAACATCGCTGGGACGGCTCGAGCTACTACAGTTTATACGGGCATGTGAGCGCGATCGCAGTTCGACCCGGTCAAACCGTAGAGCGCGGCCAAGGGATTGCGGTGATGGGTTACACCGGCCAAGGCTTGAACCAGGCGCGCGCGCATTTGCATTTGGAGTTGAACTTCATGCTCAGTCACCAATTCAAATCGTGGCACGACACCTTTTATAAAAAAGATCCAAACCGTCACGGCATTTACAACGGCATCAACCTTACGGGACTCGATATCGCGCGTTTTTATCGGGCGCTGCGCCGAAAACCGTCGCTGACAATTCCCGAGTTCATCGCCGGGGAAGAAACGTTTTACAAAGTGACCATGCCGAAATCGCCGAATTTCGAATTACCTAAACTCTATCCGTGGATGGTGTGCTCAAATGAGATTGTCGATCTTTCATCGTGGGAGGTTTCATTCGCGCGCTCCGGCCTCCCTCTCAAAATCGAGCCGAGCGCCAAACAGGTGACGCAACCGGAACTGAGCTACGTCAAAAAAAGCCCGATCGATTATTCCTATCTTACGCAAGAGCGGATCGCTGGACGCGGAGAAGAGGCGCACCTCACAAAAAAAGGGCGCGAGTTAATGCGGCTCCTAATTTGGCCGGATTAAAGAAAGTGGCATCGGCATCCTGCCGATGATCACGGCCTGGAAGGCCGTGCCACGTGAAAGATCGACAAGCACAACGGCGCGAGAATGGAGCCGGCGGGAGCCGCGCGACATAGACGTTAGCCCGAAAGGGTTGACGAGCCTGGAGGCGAGTCAATCAATGTGTTATGCTTGGACAGTCCCAAGCGATGTCGAAGATAACCCGTCGCAAATTTCTCAGTATCAGCGCGCTCGCTTTCCCAGCGCTGCTTGGCGCCGATGCGGGTTTGGTTGAGCCAAACGCCCTGCGCGTGACCAAATTGAAGCTAAACGGCGGCGGAAAATGCCGCCTCGTTCATTTCACCGATTTTCACCACAAAGGCGATGTGCGCTACGCGGCCGAGGTGATTCGCACGATCAACGATCTCGATCCCGAATTTGTCTGTTTCACGGGCGATCTGGTGGAAGATCGGTGTTTTGCCGCTGAAGCGCTTGGATTCATTCGGCAGATCAAAGCGCCGGTTTACGGCTGTCCGGGAAACCACGAATACTCCAGCCATGTTTCCTTTCGCGACTATGAGGACGCGTTTGGCGCGACCGGCGGCGCGTGGTTGGCGGACCGCAATCTCATTCTCCAGCAACACGATCTCGAAATTGTCGGCATGGGTATCGTCGGACTGAATATAGTGCCGGCTCTGCCCGCGAGCCGCCGGCTGCTGTTGATGCATTATCCACGGGTGGCAGATCATCTGGGCGATCGGCATTTCGATTTGATCCTTGCCGGCCATTCGCATGGCGGGCAAGTGCGGCTGCCGTTTTGGGGGGCGCTTATCGTGCCGCGGGGCGTTGGACCGTACGATCTCGGTTATTATGAAACCTCGGGCGGCCCGTTGTATGTCAATGCCGGGATCGGCACCTATCGTCTTCCGTTGCGATTTAATTGCCGGCCCGAGATTACGCTGGTGACACTGTAGCGGCGCTCTGCGAAGCGCGATGCGCGGATGCAAATCTCACCGCGTCGCCCCGAGGGCGACGTCTACAGCAATCAGCACGAAGTCGGCGTGCGCTGGGCAAGCGCAACCGCGTGCGGAACCGCGCCTTCGACAAAGCCAAGACATTCTACCGCACCGCTGGGTTTTCCCGGAAGCGCGATGACGAGTGAAAGATCGACAATCGCAGCCAGGCTGCGCGACAGAATCGCGTTTGGCGTGATTTTCATTGATTCAGCGCGCATCACTTCGCCGAAGCCCGGCAACTCCACCCGCATAATCGCGCGGATCGCTTCCGGCGTGACGTCGCGTGGACCGATTCCCGTTCCACCAGTCGCGAGAATTAATCCGCAGCCTTGCTGAGAAAACGAGCGAATCGTTTCTTGAATGCGCGCGGCCTCGTCTGGAACGATCGCTTCGCAAAGGACCTGCCACCCTGCTTTCTGCGCTGTTTCTTTGAGCGCCGGCCCACCCAGATCCTTATATTCACCGGCGCTGGCACGATCCGAGACGGTAATGATGCCGACGGTGATTTGCATTCCTAATTATTTGTAGCGGCGCTCTAGGAGCGTCGCATTTGCCCGGCGGTCATAGACCGCCGCTACAGTCGCTTCGTCTTTTCAATTAACCGGATGTCACCGATTTTCATTTCTTTGTCGACGGCCTTGCACATGTCATAAATCGTGAGCAGCGCAATCGACACACCGGTGAGCGCTTCCATTTCGACGCCAGTCTGCGCCACCGTGCGGGCGGTACATTTTACCTCGGCACCATCGTTCGAGGTCACGATGTCGATCTTAACTTCGCTTAGCGGCAGGGTGTGACAAAGCGGGATGAGTTGCGCGGTTTGTTTGGCGGCCTGAATGCCGGCGATGCGCGCGGTCGCAAAAACATTGCCTTTTGCGATTTTGTTTTGGGAAATCAGCTCGAGCGTCTCGCGACGCAATCGAATTTTCCCGGCCGCGATTGCCGTGCGCGCGCTCCGCGGCTTGACCGAAACGTCAACCATCCGCGCGCTGCCATCGGCGGCGATGTGGGTCAGGCGTCGCATTGATCAGCCGCCGATTGCGACCATCTTGCGGTTCGGTTGATAATTGTTGCGAAAATCGTGTTGCTCAGGCTTTCGATCGACAACATCGAGAAAAAACTGTTTGAGTTCGTCATCACTCGCGCCCGCGCGCAGCGGTTTCATAATGTCGAATTCGAGATAACTCCCGAGACACGGGCGCAATTTGCCATCGCAGGTGAGACGCAGCTTGTTGCAGCTTTCGCAAAAGTGGAGGTTCGTCATCGCGCCGATAAAACCGATGCGTTGTTGACGACCGGGGATTTGATAATAAGTCGCGGGGCCGTTCGTGCGGAACCCCGGCTCGGGAATCAAACTGCCGAAATGCGATTCAACCGCGCGCTTTGCCTCCAAGATCGACATAAAATTGTTTTCATCGAGCACTTCGTTCGTGCTCACGGGCATCATCTCGATGAAACGCAGGATCAAATTGCGAGCCGCGGCAAACTGGATGAGCGGAATCAACTGATCTTCATTCCGGCTGCGCATCAAGACGGCGTTCAGTTTGATCTGGTCGAAACCGGCGGCGATGGCGGAGTCAATTCCACTGAGCGCTTGCAGATGCATGTCGCGGCCGGTGATTTGGGAATAAACATGTCGATCTAACGTATCGAGCGAGATGTTGACTGATCGCACGCCGGCATCTCGCAAAGCTGCCGCCATCGTAACGTCCGGACTCGTTTCACGCGCGAGCAATGTCCCGTTCGTGGAAAGACCAATGTCGCGAAGGCCGGAAATCTTCGAGATTTGCCGGATAAGATCGACAACGCCGCGGCGGGTAAGCGGTTCGCCGCCGGTGATTCTTATTTTCGACACCCCGAGATCTGCGGCGATGCGAATAAGGCGCAAAGTTTCTTCGTAAGTCAGAATCTCTTCGCGCGGCAGCCACTCCTGGAGTTCGCGCGGCATGCAATAGGTGCAACGCTCGTTACAACGGTCGGTGATGGAGACACGCAGGTAAGAAATGCGATGTCCATGTCGATCTTGCATTCGAGCGCAACGTTACGGTTAATACGGGATTGAATCAAGAAAGTGACAGGATTGACTCATAACTCTGCGGCTGTATGATTTTTCTCATGAAGCGTCGATTTTTTTCCAGGGCACTGACGCTCGGTCTTTCCGCCAGCGCAATTATTTTGACAGGTTGTTCCACGACCGAAACTCGGATTTCCGCACATCCGGAAATTTACCAAAGTCTTTCGCCGAGCGATCAAGCGCTGGTGAGCCAGGGGCAAATTCGGGCCGGGATGTCAGAAAACGCGGTTTGGCTGGCGTGGGGTTCGCCGGAGCAGAAAGCGGTGGGCAACATGCGCGGCCGGCCGACGGAAACATGGATTTACATAACCTACACCACGGCTCCTTATGGCTACGGGTATCCCTACCGCCCGTATGGCTATGGCTATGGCTACGGTTTTGGAAGTGTCTCTGTGTTTCGGTCGCATCATCATCGCAGCTTCGTCTTCTTCGGCGATCCGTTTTACGATCCATTTTATTATTCCTACATTCCGCCCAGCATTCCGTCTCCATATAAGACGGTCACTTTCTCGAACGGCCGCGCGGTCTCGTTCCAATACTTGTCGCCTTACCGCTGATTAAAATCTTGCCCGCGCCTCGAGCGTGCAGCGGCGCTTCATAAATGGCTTACCGCTCATTCGGAAAATTCGTTGAGGCGCTTGAGCAAGCAGGCGAGTTGAAACGCGTCGCCCTGCCGGTCGATACCGATTTGCTCATCGCGGAATGGGCCGACCGGGAAATGAAATCGCCCGGCGGTGGCAAGGCGCTTTTGTTCGAGCAGCCGATTGTCGATGGAACAAAATCCGAATTTCCCGTGGCCATCAATACGATGGGATCGCGCAGGAGAATTGCCATGGCCCTGGGACGCGAGAGCGTGGACGAGATTGCGCAGGAAATTCAGCTTATCCTCAAGGCAAAACCGCCGACCGATCTGCGCGAGGGCTGGAGCTTGCTGAAGCAGGGGATTCATCTGCTGCATGCGCGGCCGAAGCAAGTGAAGGAAGCCGCGTGCCAGGAAGTCGTTCACAAGATCGACAATGGAAACGATTTTTCACTGGCGAATCTGCCCATCTTGAAATGCTGGCCGAAAGACGGCGGTCGTTTTATCACCCTGCCCAACGTGCACACGCGCGATCCTGAAACGGGCGCGCGCAACGTCGGCGTTTATCGGATGCAAATTTACGACAAGCGCACGGCCGGAATGCACTGGCAGATTCACAAAGTCGGCGCGCGTCATGGGAAGCGATACTACGAACGCGGCGAACGGATGCCGGTGGCGGTGACGCTGGGAGGCGATCCGGTTTACACTTTCGCTGCGACCGCGCCACTGCCCGATGGCCTGGATGAAATTCTTTTCGCGGGTTTTCTGCGAAAAAGATCAATCGAGCTCGTGCGCTGCAAAACAATCGATGTCGATGTACCGGCGGATGTCGATTTTGTCCTCGAAGGGTATGTGCAACCGGGGGAGATGCGCCCGGAAGGTCCGTTTGGCGATCACACCGGGTTTTACACCGCGCTGGAGGATTATCCGGTCTTCCATCTGACCGCCATCACGCATCGGCGCGATGCAGTTTATCCCACCACCATCGTGGGGGTACCGCCGATGGAAGATTATTATTTGGGCGACGCGAGCGTTCGGATTTTTCTGCCGGTGTTCAAAATGAATTTTCCCGAGATCGTGGACATGACGCTGCCGCCGGAAGGCGTCTTTCACAATCTGGTTTTCGTGAGCATTCGAAAGCAGTATCCGTATCAGGCGTTCAAAATCATGCACGGTCTTTGGGGAATGGGGCAGATGATGTTCAGCAAATACATCGTCGTAGTCGATGAAGACTGCGACGTGCACAACACGAGCGAAGTGCTCTTTCGCTTATGCGCAAACACCGATCCGGCGCGCGACACGACGTTCATCAAGAATCCGAGCGACTCCCTCGATCACGCCCCAAGCGAGCAGAACATCGGATCGCATATGGGTTTTGACGCCACGCGCAAATTACCGGGCGAGAACTATCACCGACCGTGGCCAGAATTATTGAAGATGACCGAGGAGGCGCAGAGGCTGGTGGATGCGCTGCAAGCGCAAACGCGCTGATCCTGCAAACGCGAAATCCCCAAGCAAATTACGCTTGGCGCTACACTACGGTTTTCGGAAAAGCTGGCCTGTGTCTATGTCGCGTGTCAACCCACCCGGGGGAACGCCGCGAAGATCGTAGAGGCGATTCGTGTACGGGCTATAAAACAGTCCGGGCGTGCCACTAAAACGGGCGAATGGAAAACCGCCCGGCGGCGGCGGACCGTAGCGCGCGGCTTGATCCTCCTCAATGGCGGCGCCGATTAACGCACCGCTGGCCGCGCCGATCGCGGCGCCAACCGCCGCGCCCCGCACTCTACCAGTGGCGGCGCCGCCTATGATTGCCCCAGCGGCCGCGCCGTAGCCAGCGCCTTGCCCGGTTGGTGTGTCGCATGAACTCAGAGCCAGCGGCAAAAGAGCAAACGCCGAGATGATTTTTAAATGATTTTTTGTCATAATCTTTTTCCTTAAATCCTTTAACCCTCTTTAAGACGCGACCGTAGCGCGATGAATCCAAATAAACTTCGCAACTGGTTCGTCAGACGGATGCTCGACAAAGCACATTCAAAAATTCTTCAATAATTGCGCGGCGATCCGTCCGGCTTTCTCCAGTTTGTTGAGCCGATATTCTTTTTCGAAAACGCGAAACTTGTCCAATTCCATTCGGCGCAGAAGGCCGCAATATACTGAAGCCATGATCTCCGCGGCAACCATCGAGCGTCGATCTTCACGTGGAAGCAGGCCAGCCGCTCGCATGAAAAATTCGCGCGCTCGAGCGGCCTCAAATTTCATCAGGCGAACAAAGCGCTCGTTATATTGTCGATCTTGCAGCGCCGCTTCGGAATAATCGAAACGCGCCAGATCTTCCTGGGGCAAATAGATCCGGCCATCGCGCAAATCTTTCCCGACATCGCGAATAATGTTCGTCATTTGCAGGGCGAACCCGAGCTGGACCGCATACTCTTTGCAGGCATGATTGCGATATCCGAAAATCTCGATGCTGACGAGACCGACGGCACTCGCGACCCGATAGCAATAGACGCGGAGCTCATCGAAAGTCGCATATCGCGAGATGCTCAAGTCCATTTCTACACCGGCAATAATTTCCTCGAGCATGCCGGGCGACAGCGAGTACTTGTCGATCAAAGCGCGCACGTCTTGAGCAAGCGCCGGTTCGCCGGCGGCGGCGGCGCGTAGCATGTTGCGCCATTCCGCCAGGCGCAGTCGTTTGGCAGCGACACTCAACTCCGAGGAATCGACGATGTCGTCGATCACGCGGCAAAACGCGTAAAAAATTGTGATGTCGCGACGGCGTTCGCGTCCCAACGAAATAAATGCCAGCGCGAGATTTGAGTTGCTCTGGCGGGTGATCGTCGCTGCATTCACATTCACGCCGTCGCAATCTGCTTTTTTAATAGCGGATCCAACTCTCCTGATCAAGGCGACCGGTTTCGCTTTGACGAAACAGACAGACCCATGAAGCCAGAAGCCAGCCGGTGATGAGTCCGCGAAGGCAAACGAAAATGCATTTCCAAAAAAAGAGCGCGACCAGCCGATCGGCGATGGCGCCACGCACAATGGCGTCGGAGGCGATAAGGAAAAAAAAGTGGATTCCGCAAATGAGCAAAAACCAGCCGAAGCGACCGGCGTTTTCGCGAATGAATTGACGATGTGAGCGGATCGCGGCGGCCAAAGTTTCGTTATGCAGGGCAAGCGAGATCTGAACGGAACAGAACGAAATGATCAAACCACTCATGAGAACACGCTCGAGCGGCAGGTAATCGAGCACATCGGGAATATCCATAAAGTAGGCGAGCAGCAGCGGCAGCCGCACGATCAAAGTGCTCACCAACACAACGATCCCCGCCCACTTCAGTACATAACTGAAACGGCGCATGGCAAAGCGGAAGAGCTCGCCTTCCTCAAAACTCACCCCGCGAATCCAGGTGAGGCAGACCGTGATCAAATAAATCTGGATATAAACGCCGAACAAATATTCGAAGATGAACGCAACTGCATCCACCGTCGCCGAGATCTGCAACAATCCTGCGGCTGGGACCATGCCGCCCCACTCCGGCAGCCGCCAGAAAACAATGGGCTTGAGAAGCGAGGCCAGCGCGCTGAGGAGCAGGATTAAATAAATGAAATAACTCCCGAAGCGATATCGCTTCCGCAAAGCGCGCAACAACGCGCCGTGCAGACCGCGCCAGTTGACGACCATGAGCACCGCCGCGACCACCGAGAGCGGAAACGTGGTCGTGGCATTATCGAAAATTCCCGCGACACCTTCGAGCGCAGGCAGCGGCGTCTCCCTCCATACCTCTGCAAATCTCGGCCAATGCCAGGTTCGCATCGACGTGACCTGATTTAGATCGAGATCCGCCGAGTTTTGAATGGGAGTGAACGTGGCAAATTGAAAAACGGAGTAAGTAAAACCGAGCAGAACAAAGGAGAGCCAGATGCGCTTGAAGCGCGCGATGCACCGGAAGCCATCGCGCAGCGCCTGCCGCACCGGATTGAAAAGCATTACGATCGCATACCCGCTGCAAAACCCGAGCAGCGGATACACGCGCGGCAAACTGGAAAGCATGTGGTAACTGCCTAACGAATCAAACCCCAGTGCCGGCTAAACGGCCAATAAACAAGAAGCCCCCGCCCGACCAGATTGTCCTCCGGCACCGGACCCCAGTAGCGGCTGTCGTAGCTGTTGTAGCTGTTGTCGCCCATTGCGAAATAACCGTGCTCCGGCACGACAAACGAACGATTTGGCTCCGCCAGATAATTGCCGCCCAAAGCATAGCCGCGATAAGAAAACTTCGCCGCCATGACGCGCGCGAAGCCAAAACCCTCCGCGATTTTTCCATCGACATAGAGAAATGGCGGGCGAATCCGCAGGGTGTCGCCAGGCAAGCCGGCCAGGCGCTTTATGTAAAACGGCGCGCCTGTTTCGGGATCTTCACGAATTCCCAATATGTGGTTTGTGCGAAAAACAAACACGTCGCCACGATGCGGCTTGACGAAACTGTAACTGATTTTATCGACGAAGACCTGATCGCCTGTGTCCACATAGCCGCGCGCGATAACTTCGCCGCGCTGGCAAACCCGACCGGGGAAAACGTTAAAATCATGGCTCAGCGTTTCCGGCGGCGCGTAGACCAGAAACTGCTGATGCTGACAAGTGAGCCGGGAGAATGTGAAAAAGAAGAAGAATTTTCTCTGCTCGAGTTGCAGGATCTCATCATCCTCGCGCGAGACTACATCGATGTAATTGCGCCCGAGGACGATGAACTCGCCGATCTGCCGCAGAAGATTCGGCGCCGCCGCCGTGCTGGGATGACCGATGATTCCATTCAAGGTCGGTTGCATCGAGCCGGTCGGAATCTTGAAAGGCTGTAAAAAATACGAGCGAATCCCTACGGCCACGACGATTGCGACCAGAATCACTTCGCAGTTTTCCCGCCAGTGCGATTCCCAGGTCACCGGCGCCAGCTTGTGCATTTTTTCGTCGAGCGCTTCAGCCTCGCTTTTAATTCGAGCGTGATCGCGTTTCCGCAAGGCATCTCGCAGGTTTTGTAAGGCCGAGATCAGTTCTTCTCTTGTCGATGTACCGAGCAGATCATTCTTGTAGCGCAGGTACTTTTCGGCATGCCGCAAGAGCAGCTTGCTATGCTTGACGTAACGCGGGGTAAACATGTCGATCTTATCGAGGCAATTGTAGGGCAGGCGCTTCGCCTGCCGATCTAAAAGCGGCAACCGATGCGGTTGCCCTACAACGGCTCGCGACATCTCGCAGCTTCTGCGTTGGACGTTGAATGTTGGACGTTGAGCGTTGGATGTTTTCTTTTCCGATCCTCATTGCGCTTTAAGCACTTCGATAAATGCTTCCTGCGGAATATTGATCTTGCCGATGCTTTTCATGCGTTTCTTTCCTTCTTTTTGTTTCTCCAGCAATTTCCGCTTCCGCGTGATATCGCCGCCGTAGCATTTCGCGGTCACGTTTTTTCGCAAGGCGGAAACGCTTTCCCGCGCAATAATTTTTCCACCGATTGCCGCCTGAATCGCGACCTGGTAGAGCTGACGCGGAATTACTTCCTTTAACTTCGCCGCAAGCTGACGTCCCCTCGCCTCCGCACGGTCCTTGTGCACAATCGTTGAGAATGCGTCGACCGGTTCGCCATTCACGAGCAGATCGAGCTTCACCAGCTTCGCCGCGCGGTAACCGGAGTGCTCGTAGTCCATCGAGCCATAGCCGCGCGTGATCGATTTAATCTTGTCGTTAAAGTCGACCAGAATCTCGTTCAGCGGCAGTTCGCAATGCAACATTACGCGGCGCGCATCGAGCGTCTCGGTGTGGTCCATTTGTCCGCGCTTTTCCAAAATGAGCTGGAGGATGTCGCCAATGTTTTCGTTCGGACAGAGCACGTACGCTTTCATAATCGGCTCACGAATTTCTTCGATCAGGCTCGGGTCCGGCAAATGCGCGGGATTGTCGATCAACAAAATTTCACCGCGCGTCGTCTCGATCTCGTAAACCACGCTCGGACTCGTCGCGATGATGTCCATGTTGTACTCGCGACGCAATCGCTCCTGTATGATCTCCATGTGCAACAGCCCGAGAAAGCCGCAGCGGAATCCAAAACCGAGCGCGACCGAACTTTCCGGCGTGTAAATAAATGCCGAGTCGTTCAAGCGCAGTTTCGCGATCGCTGTTTTCAAATGCTCGAAGTCGCCGGTGTTGATCGGATAAATTCCGCTGAACACCATTGGATGAATTTCCTGAAAACCCGGCAACGGTTCGCGGGCCGGATTGCGCTGATCGGTGATCGTGTCGCCGATCTTAATGTCGGCGGTGCTCTTGATGTTCGCGATAAAATAACCGACGTCGCCCGCGCTTAGCCCCGGCTGCACAAACATCTTTGGCGTGAACACGCCCACTTCCTTGATTTCATAGTGCGCGTCGTTGCTCATCAATTTGATCGCGTGATTTGCCTCCATTGTTCCGGAAACGACGCGGACGTAACCGACGACGCCACGGTAAACGTCAAACACCGAGTCGAACACCAGCGCGCGCAATGTTTCGTCCGCCGGTGTTTCTGGCGCCGGAATGCGGTGCACGATCGCTTCGAGAATTTCATCAATACCGATTCCCATTTTCGCGCTCGCATCGATGGCTTCCTCGGCCGGGATGGCGAGGATTTCTTCCAATTGTCGATGTACGCCGGGCACATCCGCGTTCGGCAGATCGATCTTGTTGATGATCGGCACAATTGTGAGGCCTTGTTTGTGCGCCAGATGAACGTTAGCCACGGTTTGCGCTTCAACTCCCTGCGCTGCATCGACAACCAAAAGCGCGCCTTCGCACGCCGCGAGCGATCGTGACACTTCGTAGGCAAAATCGACATGTCCCGGTGTATCGAGCAGATTCAGCCGATAGCTTTCACCGGATTTCGCGTGATACTTCATCGTCACCGGATGCGCTTTGATGGTGATGCCACGCTCGCGCTCGAGGTCCATCGAATCGAGCAACTGGTCCTGCTTATCGCGCTCGTGAATCGTGCCCGTGCGCTCGAGCAAGCGATCCGACAAAGTTGTCTTACCGTGGTCGATGTGCGCGATGATGCAGAAATTTCTCGTCCTCTCGACTGCCATGAGAAGCGCCACTATGCGGGTGCGCGCTGGGCAGGTCAATCGATAGGCCCTTCGTTTCCCTCAACTCGGCATTGTCGTTCTCGTTTCCGTCTGCTACCAGTCCCGGGCTGGGGGCGGCGGTTGTTCTGGGGCTGCGGATTTGTCGCTCGCAAAACGTCCGGTAATCGATGTTTAAGCAATGATGCACGGTAATCTGGCGAGCGAAAAGGCAGGCGCGTTTTGGAAGAAGATCCTGCTTGCCTCAAGCATCACGTTTTTTTTCCTGCTGCTCTTGTTCGGCGTATTTGCTCGTGCGATGACGCGGGAACTAAACCGCGATGAAGGACAATTTATCGCGGCGGGCGCTCTGCTCGCCCGGCATGGCTATTTGCCCTATCAGGACTATCCCTATTTCCATCTGCCAAACCTGGCCCTTGTTTTCGCCGCGCTTTTCACCAAGTGTGATCGCCTTCTTCTAGCTGGACGTTGTTTCAACGTCGCGTGCGCGTGGCTCGCGCTCCTCCTGGTTTTTTGTCTTACCGTCAACGCTTTCCGAAAACTTGAGTCGCCGCGCTGGATAATCGCGGGCCTCGCTACGCTCACGTTGTTTGCAAATCGGCTTTTCCGTTTCACGTCCGGACGCGCCTGGAATCACGATCTGCCGGTTCTTGCCAGCCTGGCTGCGCTCGCCGCGCTTCTCCTCTCTAACCGAAAAAGATGGCGCCGATTCTGGCTCTGTTTGGCCGGGCTTTTCCTCGGAGTGGCCATTGGGACCCGATTGAGCTTTGCTCCGTTAGTTGCGCCCTTTGCGTTTTTTATTGTCTACGAACGGGCGTCTCGCAAGCAGCGCCTCTGCGATCTGGCTTTGTTCTCGGCCACGCTTTTCCTTGCTCTCTTACCAACATGGATTCTCTGGGCGCGCGCACCAACCCAGTTCGTCTTCGACAATTTCGTTTACAACGGCAAGCTCAACCGCCTTTACGAATCGAGCATCGGCACGCACAGCGTCTGGTTATCTCGGCGGTTGGCCTTTCCATTCGAACTCCTGAAATTCCCGCAGAACTGTATTCTCATCCTCGCGTTCATCTATCTCGCGATCTGGCTGCCGGCGCGCGGGGGCTGGAAGATTTTATTGGCGGACCGGTCGCTGGGACCGATCGCGCTCTCTCTTCCTTTCCTTTTGGTCGGCGCCATGGCGCCCTCCCCATCTTATAAACAATATTATTACGCGCTCGTTCCGTTTCTTTTGCTCGGCGTCGTCTTTGGACTCGCCCGCGCCTGGCTCACCATCTATGGCCGTCGTGCGCGCGTCGTCGCCGGCCTTCTGGCCGCGGCCAGCGTAATCAACCTCGTAATTGATCTGCCGTTAGTGGAGGATTTCGCTTCGCCGCAACGGTGGACACCCTTGCGGGTCCACGAGATTGGTCGAAATCTGCGCGCGCTGACAAACGGCGAAATTTTAACTCTCGTGCCGATTTTTCCCCTCGAAGGTAATGCGCCGATCTACAAAGCGTTTGCGACTGGACCGTTCGCCTGGCGCGTCGCGCCCTTCATTCCTGAACAGTTGCAAGCCGTTGTTGGGATCGTGGATGCCGCACATCTGGAAACCTATCTGGCGGCAGCGCCACCCGCGGCAATCCTCACCGGAGGCGAGACGAGCGTTCTCGAGCAACCGTTAAACGATTACGCGCGGAAACACCGCTATCGACTCCGCCGCGTTTCGGACCTTTATCTTTGGGTCCGATGACGACGATCGAAAACGAAATGGCAAACCGGAATTGCTCTGCGATTCGGCGACTGCTAGGAGATTGGGAATGGCCAGGTTAACTGTTGCTGTGGATCCGGGACAAACGGCCACCCACAAGGGGAACCCCTGCGCCTAACTTATTGCGTTGCGTCGAGACCACTGTCTAATATTAATCCCATGCCGAAGCTGATTATTAGCGGAACTGCGCACGAGCTTACCGAAGAACTGATCACGATCGGTCGCGCGCCCGACAACGCGATCGTGATCGATGATCCCTCGGTCTCGAGCCGTCACGCGCAATTGGAACTGAGCGGCGAAACTTATCGGCTTAAAGATCTCGAATCGACCAACGGCACCCGCGTCAACGGCATTCCCGTCACGGAAACGGTGTTGCGTTTCGACGACCGAATCCGTTTCGGAGGGGTCGAAGCGCGTTTCGAGCCGGACACGCGCGGCTCGCAGCCCCTGCCGCAGCCCGAGAAAATTGAAGCGAAACCGGCCGAGTCTAGCGCGGTCCCTGTCGATTTTACAAACGCCTCTCCATTCCCGCGCCGGAACCGAGAGCACGATCCGCTTCGCGCTGCCATTTTTGTCGCCGCCGGCGTTGCCTTGCTCGCTTTCCTCGGCAGCATGATCGCGGTGCTGATGATGAGCGCGCCGGCGCTCTGATTGTAGCGGCGGTCTATGACCGTCGCACTAGTTTCGGCGCTCATAGAGCGCCGCTACAGAAATGTCGATCCAGATCTCGATACTCGAAATGACAAGCGCGCAAATTAATGAAACATGTCTCGACCCATTCGCCTTCGCTCAGGGGAAGACAAATCGTTCGACATGACAACGCAAAACAAGCGCCTTCTTCTTTTCGACATTGATGGCACCCTCATCCATTCGGGCGGCGCAGGCGTGCACGCGCTCAAATTGACGCTGGCGGAGCGCTTCGACATTGCAGACGATCTGCACGACATCGAAATTGCGGGCATGACGGATTCCGGCATCGTCGCCAGCATCTTGCAGAAGCATAAGATTTCGGCGACGAACGAAAACATTACCGCGTTTCTCGACAGCTACGTCCATTTTCTCTCGCTTGAGCTGCCGCGCCGCAAAGGAAAACTGCTTCCCGGCGTGCTCGAGTTGCTGCAGAAGCTGAAATCGCGTCCGCATCTCGTGCTCGCGCTTCTCACCGGAAATGTCTCGCGCGGCGCGCAACTAAAACTCGAACACTACGGCGTCTGGCATTTTTTCGAATTCGGAGCGTTTGCCGACGATCATCACGATCGCAACGAACTTGGTCCCTTCGCTCGCTCGCGCGCAAAGGAAAAACATGGTCGCGAATTCTCCGCCGCCGAAATCGACGTGATCGGCGATACGCCGCGCGATATCGCCTGCGGCAAAGCCTTTGGCGCGCGCACCATTGCCGTGGCCACCGGCGCCTGGCGTCGCGAGCAGCTCGCGGAACATCAGCCAGATTTTTTGATCGACGATCTTTCGGATGTCGACCGCATAATCGATACGCTCGGATGGTGACCGATTGACGATTGGGAAGGTGAATGAACAAAACTGAGCCAGCTGCCTGCCCGATGCCGCGTGAAGATCAACCCAATGTTCTGCCGCTTGAAGGCGAAATCGATCTTCACATTTCGTCCAACGTTACAGCGTCACTCAACATGATGATCGAGAAAAAACCAAAACAGGTGATTGTCGATCTTGCGCGCGTGACCTACATCGATAGCTCAGGCATCGCCGCCTTGATCGAAGCCATGCAGAATGTCCAGGAATACGGCGGCAAGTTCGCGCTCACCAGTTTGCAGGAACCGGTGCGCACCATCTTCGAAATCGCGCGGCTGGATCAGGTATTCGGGATTTTTCCCGATGTTAACGCGGCGCTCGCCGCTGCCTGAACCAAAATCTGCAATGTTTGCGCGACATTCTTCGAAATGTCGAATTGCGACGCGCGCCCGATGATTGTCGATCTTGCGGCACGTCTTCGCGTTTCGTCCGACCAAAACTTCAGTGCGCCACACAATGCCGCGCCATTGTCCGATAGATCGATAATCGATCCATGAACGCCGTCCTCGATGATTTCGCTGAAACCGTTGGCGCGCGTCGTGATCACGGGAATCCCTGAGGCGAGCGCCTCCAGGCAGGCATTCGAAAACGGGTCGTAAATCGTCGGCAGGAGAAAAATGTCCGCGGCCGCATAAAGCTGCGCAAGATCGACAACTGTCCCTAGAAATTGAGCGCGAGCTGACTTGTAACGCCGCCGGTTGCCGCGACCCGCCACAAACAAACGCATTTTCGGATCGTTACCTGCTTCGACCGCCTCAATCGCAAAACTCAATCCCTTTCGTTCCCAGCCCGAACCAACAAAAAGCACGGCGATTTCGTCCGGCGCCAGCCCAAGCGCGGCGCGGCCTTGCTCGCGCTTCGCTATTGCTTCGCGAAATTCGGCAATAGGAACGCCGTTAGGAACGATGTCGATCTTGTCCGAGGGATATCCGTAAAGATCGACAATTTCATTTTGGACCATTCGCGAATTGACGATGACGCGTCCCGCGCCCCGTTCCGCGAGAAGCGATTTTTCGAGACGCAAAATGTCGTCGTGTTTGCGATTGAAGCGGCGGAAAAACTTCCCGACTGGCGTCGCGAATTTTTCCCGGCGCTCCAGCCAGGCGCGATGCACGCCATCGCCGGCGCGATATACATCGCAGCGCCAAACGCGCTCGAGGCTCATCAAAACATCGCAGCGAACTTGCGGCCGCAGTTCTTCCACCTCGTCGGCGAATGTAATTGTCGATCCGGAATGCAGGCGCGTGATCGCTCCGAAAGTCCACGCGTCTCGCGGCCAATCATTCGTCGCAAGAAGGTGCACGTT
Organism: Spartobacteria bacterium; assembly: GCA_003445855.1. GTDB lineage: Bacteria > Verrucomicrobiota > Verrucomicrobiia > Chthoniobacterales > UBA10450 > UBA10450. Next base: position 25,479 of record DMCG01000241.1, read on the forward strand.
ATGTCCCGCATCGACAACTCCGCGGCCGAGCCGTTTCAGATAAGCTTCCGCGCCGCCACTGGCGGAATATCCGCGGCGGACAAAACCGATGGTGAGCTTTTGCGGCGACATCTCAATGAGTTACAACTTTACTTGCTGACGTTCGGTCAGGATAATTGTAGTCCCATGCCTGGTGAAACTTTAAATGCTCCTCCGCCGCTGCGTTCCGCCTCGCCAGCCGCGCGAGTATTGCCGAAGCATTTGCTCTACTCGATCTTCGCCCGCATCGGCGGTTCCGGGCTGGACACGGACGCCTTCGAGGCCTTGCGCGCGTCTTACCGCAGCGGATTTCTCGGAAAAGCAATCGCCTATGATAATCGGCAGAAAGAAATCCCAGCACGCTTCATCCATTCGTTGCGCTGGCACCCAGTCCGTCTCATCTCGTTTCTCGACCGGCCTTATTATTATGGGGCGAAGAAGAAATACGTTGATTGGATCGCGTCGCGGCATTTGGCGACCGGACGGTACGATTTATTTCACAGCTGGTCGGGCGACTGTTTGCTGTCGCTGCGGGTAGCAAAAAAACATCGGATCCCATCGATTGTCGAGATTCCAACCTGGCATCGCGATCGCGGGAAAGTCAAAGCGGACGAACCGGCCGCCGCGGGATCGACAAGCAATGCATGGTGGTTCCGGAAAGGGAAATCGGGATTGCTGCTCGAGCGCAAGCGCTTCATCGAAGAATACAAACTGGCGGATCTCCTGGTCGTGTTATCGGAAATGGCAGCGGAGACTTTTCGGGTGCAAGGTTTCCCGGAAGAAAAATTATTTTATCTGCCGCGCGGCGTGGATGTAGAGCGCTTTAGGCCCGGACAACGCCCGGCAAAGTTTCGGGCGATTTTTTCCGGCGCATTAATCGAACGCAAAGGCATTCACCATTTGCTCGAAGCCTGGCATCGCCTAAATCTGCAAGACGCTGAGCTCTGGCTTGTCGGTTCTGTGCACGAGGAAGCGCGGCCTTATCTCAAAAAATTCTGGCGCGACACCATCCGCACCGTCGGGTTTGTGCGCGATCCGGAGAGTTATCTCAGCCAAAGCACGGTGCACGTTTTTCCTTCGCAATGGGAGGGGAGCGCCAAAGTGACGTATGAAGCCGCGGCCTGCGGTTTGCCGCAAATCACAACTCGGGAAGCGGGAGATGTCGTGCGCGATCAGGTCGAGGGAATCATTGTCCGGCCTGGAAATGTCGATGCCATCGCGGCCGCACTGGAATATTTTTATCGACATCCTGAAATGGTTGAGCGGATGGGCAGCGCGGCGCGGCGACGGGTGGTTGAAAATTTCACCTGGGACCATTTCCGCATGCGATTGCTCGATGCTTACGAAATCGCGATGCGAATGGTGCGATGATCTTGTAGCGGCGGTCTATGACCGTCGGACAATTTCCTCGCGCGTGAAACCGTTTCTCACC
>DMCG01000241.1:27131-30452 GCA_003445855.1 Spartobacteria bacterium
GCGGCGGTCTATGACCGCCGATCGGAACCCGAGAAAAAAATGCGACGCTCATAGAGCGCCGCTACAGTCGCTCAGTCCGTGAAAATTCTGCTCCTGCAACTGAAACGGATCGGCGATTTGATTTTGACCACGCCGGCCATCGGAGCGCTGCGGAAAAATTTCCCTGATGCGAGGATCACGCTGGTGGTTTCCCGCGAATGCGCCGAGTTGCTGCCCGCCATCTCGAGCGCCGACCGGACCCTCGTTGCCAATCGCAACCTGAAGGACGTGGCCGTTTTTCTGGCCGTCGCGCGAGAAAAATTTGATTACTGCGTTGACTTCACGCAAAACGATCGCTCGGCGCTTCTTGCTTTTCTCTCCGGAGCACGAAAACGCGTCGCCTCTTATCGGGTAAAGGCTCGCTCAAGTAATCGGGCCCGCGTTTACAACGAGTTTACGAAACTTCGCCTGAAGGACATGCACACGCTCGACTATAATCTGGCTTTGCTCGAACCGCTCGGGATTTGCAACGCTTCCCGGGTACTCCAGCTGGAGTTGCCGCGCCCCGCGTGCGCAAAAGCGGAGCAGCTCCTGGAATTATCAAAGATCGACAATCCCTTCATCATCTTCCATCCGGGTTCGGCGCGCGCCGAAAAGTTTTGGGAAACGCGGCGCTGGGCCGATGTGATCGACCGCGTCCGCTCCAATTGGCGGGTCAACAGCGTGCTCACCGGCGGCGGCTCGGCACTCGAGCAGAAACATATATGTGAGATCAAAGCCAAATTGCGGAAACCTGTCGTTGATCTTTCCCGTAAAACCGATTTGCTTACTCTAACGGCGCTTATCGCGCAGGCGCGTCTTCTGGTGACAGTTGACTCGGCCGCAATGCATCTCGCGGCGGCGAAACAAACGCCGCAAGTAGTTCTTTTCGGGCCGACCAACCCGTTTCACTGGCGGCCGCGCGAAAGCCCGGCTTTGATCCTGCAAGGAGAATCGACAATGCCGATGGCCGAGTTCTCCCCCAAGCAGGCGCGCGTCGCGATGAAGGAAATCTCGACGGAAGCCGTGATTAATGCTATGGATTCGCTGCTGTCGGCTCCGGCGGCGCAAACTTCATGAGCAACGGAAAAGCCGCAAAGAAAAAGCCTTCGTTTTGGCAAACCACTCGCGAGGCCTGGGGGCCGTATCGGCGGCTCTATAGTTACGTCAAGCCGTACAAATGGCGTTTCGCTCTGGGGCTCGCATTTGGAGTGACGTTTGGCTTGGTTAACTCGCTCCTGCCGCTGACCGTGTTGTCGGTCTCAAGCTTCATTTTTCACGGCGCGGCACCTAACCCGCGCGCGCTCCTGGCTCATCGTGAGATACTCAATGTCGGTCCCAAGATTGACTCGATCGTTTGGATCTGTCTCGCCATCCCGCTGGTCATGACCATGCGCAGTCTGTGCTCGTACGGGAATTCTTATTACATGCAGTGGGTGAGCAACAAAGTGGTGACCGACATTCGGACGCAGCTCTTTAGAAAAATCGTGCGGCACTCAATGGACTTTTTTAACAAGATGCGGTCTGGCGCGCTCATATCGCGCATTACCAATGACACACGCGGTATGCAGGCCGCACTTACGACCGTCAGCAGCGATCTCTTTAAACAGCCAGTCGCGATCGTCGGCGCCGTGACCGTTCTTCTGCTCATGGATTGGAAGTTTACCGTCGTGACCCTGGTCCTCTTTCCGATTTGCCTCGTGCCGATCCGCGTTTATGGCCGCCGCGCGCGCAAAGCCGTGCAACACGAGCAGGAAGACCTGGGACAAATGGTGGTGACGATGCAGGAAACTTTCGCGGGCATTCGCGTCATCAAATCGTTTGGCCGGGAAGAGCATCAGGAAAAATCGTTCGTCCGCAGCAACCAGCTTCAGTTTTCGAACATGATGCGGATGATCAAATCGATGGAAGCGGTTGGGCCGCTGGTCGAAACCATCGCGGCCCTCGGTGTGGGGCTCGCGCTGCTCTACGTGTATGCCGTCAATCTGAGTGCAGGCCGTTTTTTCGGACTGATCTCCGGCATCTTCATCCTTTACGAGCCGATCAAAAGCCTCAGCAAAATCCATATCGTCATGCAAAGGTCGATCTCCGCCAGCACGGAGGTTTTCCGGATTTTGGATTTGGAGCCGACCGTAAACGATCGGCCCGGCGCGATTGCGTTGCCCTCGTCGGAAGGCGGGCTCGATTTCGAGAACATTACTTTTCGCTATGCCCCTGGCTCGCCGCCAGCAGTCAAGAATCTTAATCTCAAGATCGAGCCGGGGAGAAGCTATGCGCTCGTCGGCCCGAGCGGTGCAGGGAAATCAACCGTGCTCTCGCTCATCCTGCGCTTGTACGATCCGACCTCGGGTACGGTGAAGATTGACGGCCGCGATTTGCGCGCCCTCACGCAAAAATCTTTGCGCGAACAAATCGGTCTCGTCACGCAGGACACGTTTTTGTTTCACGACACAATCTTTAATAACATCCAGTTCGGACGCCTCAGCGCCACACCAGAGGAAGTTTACGCCGCGGCGCGCACCGCGTTCGCGCACGACTTCATCGTGGCGCAGCCGAACGGCTATGAGACGATCATCGGTGATAAAGGATGCCTGCTCTCCGGCGGACAACAACAACGATTGGCCATCGCTCGCGCGCTCCTGAAAAATGCACCGATTTTGTTACTGGACGAGGCGACCTCGTCGCTCGACTCCGAATCGGAAAAGCAAATTCAACATGCGCTGGAACGGCTTTCCGCCGGACGCACCGTGATTGCAATCGCGCATCGACTCTCCACCATCTTATCGGCCGACCAAATTGTGGTAATGGACCAAGGGCACATCAAGGAAATTGGAACGCATCGCGAGCTGCTCGATAAATCGGGTTATTATCGGCGGCTTTATGACATGCAGTTCCACCGCCACGACGAAGAAAAATCTGCGGAATCAGGCGTGCTGGCTGACGCGCTGGTTTAGCGTCGCGCCGCACCCCGGCGTTTCGCAAACCACAGTCCGCGCCTTCAAGCCGACGCTTTCCATTTTGCCTTCTCCAAATTAGCCTCACCAAAATGCCGTTCAATATCGATCTGCACTCGCATTCGTTCTTTTCCGGCGACGGCGTTTCCAGTCCCGAGGATTTAATCGCCGCCGCTCGCGCCAAAGGGCTGCACGGCCTCGCCATCACCGATCACAACACATGTGAGGCCGTCACTTATCTGCTCAAAAAAGGGTTGATGCGACTCGACGGCTTGCCGGTCGACAACTTCCTCGTTCTGCCCGGCGTCGAAGTGACGACGGCCGACGGCCATCTGCTTTGCATCGGCGC
>DMCG01000258.1 GCA_003445855.1 Spartobacteria bacterium
ACGTCCGATCCGTAATGGAATTGCGAGAGAATGTTTAGTCCAATGTCCTTGCGAGGGTCGGGAACGACGCGCACGACCAAGCCCACCTTCTTCTCGGCGAGCGCATCCATAATCTCTGCAACGTGACGCGCCGCCGCCGGCTCCATCGAGTCAAGCCAGCGAAAATCCGTTAGGACACGAAACCCCGGTTTCACATCTTCCACGATCTCGCGCACCTGCCGCGCGGCTTCTTTTACCTCCTCCCCGGTCACGTGTCCGGCCGCGCTGATTACTAAGAAACGCTTCGATTTGTCGGCTTCGACTGAGTACATGGAATCTGAATGCGGTCCGTGATTTTTGTATCTTAACCTGTGATGTCTTAGCGCCACCCCGGCGAAAAATCCAATGGATCAGATTCGTTGCGAGGGGGTTGTATTTCGGAGGCCGAAAAAGATTGAACGCGATACATCCGAAGGCTGTCAGAAATTCGAAATATTTAACCTTGTTAACTACTTTGTAGAATGCTAAAAAATATGATCTGCGAGGCGCCGGCAGACCAAACTGCCGGAAACTTGTCGATCCATCCCCAAAAACCTATTCATGAAAAGTTATATGGCCGCTGAAGATAGCGATACCGGAATTAAGATTTATTTGCGCGAGATCGGGCAAATCCCGCTCTTGACGCCGCAGCAGGAGATTACCCTGGCGGCGAAAATCAAGAAGGGCGACCGCGAAGCGCGCGCGTTGATGATTCGCTCGAATTTGCGTCTCGTCGTGAAGATCGCGCACGATTACGCGAACCTTGGCTTGCCGTTGCTCGACTTGATCTCAGAAGGAAACATCGGTCTCATGAAAGCGGTCGAGCGTTTCGATCCCGCCAAAGGCGGAAAGCTCAGCACCTACGCGGCCTGGTGGATCAAACAGTCGATCAAACGCGCGCTGGCCAATCAGAGTAAGACGATTCGTCTGCCCGTTCATCTGGTCGACAAGATTTCGAAGATGCGCCGCGTTTCCTTGCAGATGAGCGAGGAGCTTGGCCGTGAACCGACCGATGATGAGCTCGGCGACGAGATTGGCATCGCAAGCGGAAAAGTTTCGCAATTGAAGACAGTCTCGATTCGCCCGGCTTCGCTCGACGCACCGATCAGCGACGATGATTCCACCGAATTCGGTGAGATCGTCGGCGACGAAGAAGCGCAGACGCCTTTCGAACTCTTGCGCGACAAAAATCTTCGCAACGAAGTGGGCGGCTTGCTCGACGTGCTCGATGATCGCGAGAAGAAAATTATCTTTCAGCGCTTCGGCCTGGACGGCGGCAAACCGAAAACGCTCGAGGAAGTCGGGAAGAAATTCGGCGTCACGCGTGAACGCATCCGGCAGTTGCAGAACATCGCGCTCTCCAAACTCCGCCGCGCTTTGAGCAAGAAGGAGCGCCCGGTCGACGTCGAATTGCCGGTCGAAGCTTAAGGCGCTGTAGCCGCTCCGCCCTGCGAAGCGCGACGCTCGTGTGCCAATCTCACGCGCATTGCGTCGCCCAGAGGGCGATGGCTACAATTTTATTTTGCGGTGCGCAATTGCACGCAATCGACCAGGGATTCATCGGCGCGCATATCGCTGATGATCACCAACTGATCGCCGGGGACAGTCAGCTTTTTTTCGCGCAAAAACTTTTCCGCCGCGTCGATCGTCGCATTCGGATCTTCCGTAAACTCAAGCAGCACGGGCGAGACGCCCCACGAGATCGACAATTGACGCCGGACTTCCTCGCTTGGCGTAAATGCGAAGATCGGTGCGTGCTCGGGGCGAAGATTTGAAACGTTGCGCGCCATCGTGCCGTGTCGCGTGAAAACGATCATTTTCGCCCGGCGAAGCGAGTTCGCCAGAACAACGGCCGAAGCGACCGTCTTTTGCCGCGCGTCTTCCAGAATCGCCGATTTCGCATAACCAGCGCCGCCGCTTCGCTCAATGCGCAAGGCCACTCGGTTCAAAATCTCCACACATTCGACCGGGTAGCGGCCAATCGTTGTTTCATCGCTCAGCATGATCGCGTCCGCCTGTTCGAAAACGGCGTTTGCCACATCGGTGATCTCGGCCCGTGTCGGCAGCGGATTGGTGGTCATCGATTCAAGCATGTGCGTCGCAACCACCACTGGTTTTCCCAGACGAAGGGACATTTTAACGATCCGCCGCTGAATGATGGGCAGCTCCTCCATCGGGCATTCGATGCCGAGATCGCCGCGCGCGATCATGATCGCGTCGGACGCCTTGATGATGTCATCGATCGATTGGACGGCTGATTGATCTTCAATCTTCGCTACGATCAGCGCCTTGCTTTTTTTCGCGGCCAGCAGGCGGCGTAACTCCTCCAGGTCACTTTTCTGGCGCACAAAACTCAGCGCGACAAAATCGACGCCGAGCTCGGCGCCCAGAGTAACATCGACAATGTCCTTCTCAGTAAGCGGCGGCAGATTCACGTGGACGCCGGGTAAATTAATATGACGCCGCGATCCGAGTGTGCCGGGCGTCATCACTTTGCAGCGAATTCGACTC
>DMCG01000203.1:0-619 GCA_003445855.1 Spartobacteria bacterium
ACCGAGTCGTGGTGGACATTGAGCATGCTTCTCGTCATCGGGCGGTTCTTCGGCCCGTTCGCCATTCTGCTTTTGCGCTCGATTAAAAAACAGCCACACCGGCTCTGTTATGTCGCCGGCTGGATCGTGTTCATGCAAATGCTCGACATGTACATCGTCATCTTGCCCGCCTTGCATGGGACCGGCGTGCACCTGAGCATTTGGGATTTTGTTTCCTTGATCGCGATCGGCGCGACGCTCGGATTCGTTTATCTGCGGATCGTGGCGAAGGCTTCGCTTTTCCCGGTGCGCGATCCGCGCCTGATCGAATCGCTAAAATTAACCAACTGACATGGCCGACGCAGAATCAATTCGCCAACTTGCGCAATCGCGCGCGCCCTTCTCCACGTGGCTCGGCATCGTGCTTTCGTTTGTGCTTTTCGGGGTGATTGTGCTCGCCGTCATCGGCCCCGCGCCGCGCGGCGACACTTACGAACAAAAGCGCGCCAAGGCACGTGAAGAAAAACTTAAGACAGCGCGCGAGGAAAACGCGAAAGCGCTTAGCTCTTACGCCTGGATCGACAAGAACAAAGGCGTGGCGCGGATTCCAATCGCGCGCGCGATGGAATTAACGGTTGCG
>DMCG01000203.1:940-3272 GCA_003445855.1 Spartobacteria bacterium
AGCCTCCGCCGCTACGACGGCCGCGCCTGCGCCGTCCGCAGCGCCATCTGCTTCACCGACACCAACTGGGACGCCGAAACCGACTTCAGTCGCAGGGCCAAACTCGGAAAGTCGTGGTCAGCCAGCCGCGGCGGTAAATCCGCCACCGGCACCTCCCGGAACACAACCCGGCGCTTCCGCTTCACCTGCGGCGTCGCCTGCTCCGACAGCAGCGCCATCGAATCCCGCGAACACCTCGCAAGCAACACCTGCGCAGCCGCCGGCCGGAAGTCCGTCGCCGACCCCCATCAAAACGCCATGAGTATTTTGATTCATCACTGCGGATGAACATGTCGATCTTTCCAGCACAACATGGACGCCACTGAAATTCCGCTGAAAGCGCCGGCGATTTCGGCTGATGCTCCCACGAGCGACGCCGAGCAAATCGAGCGCGCCTTGATCGATGCCTCGACGCGCGTGCCGGTCTTGATGTTTTATACTTCGGCCATCGTCTGGCTTCTCATCGGCACGCTGCTCGCCGGTTTCGTTTCCTTTAAGCTGCACGCGCCGGACCTGCTTTCGGGAGTCAGTTTCCTGACGTGGGGCCGCGTGCGACCCGCGCACATGAACGTGATGGTTTACGGCTGGGCGTCGATGGCCGGGATGGGCACTGCCATTTGGCTGATGGCGAGATTGTGCCGCACAGTTTTGCGCCATCCGCTTTTGCTCGTTGCCGGCGCCGGGTTCTGGAACTTCGGCGTGCTGCTTGGCGTGGGCGGAATTCTCATGGGCGACAGCACCGGTTATCAATGGCTCGAGTTTCCGCCCTACGCAGCGATCGTTCTTTTTGTCGCTTACTCGCTCATCATTTCGTGGGCCGTGCTCATGTTCCGTTTTCGGCGCAGCAACCAAATTTACATCACGCAATGGTATTTGCTCGGTGCGTTTCTCTGGTTCCCGTGGCTCTACGCGGCCGCGCAATTGATGCTCTTCGTCGTGCCGGTGCAGGGCGTGATGCAAGCGGCAGTGGTCTGGTGGTTCGCGAACAATCTGCTTTTTCTTTGGCTTGGCGCGATCGGACTCGGCACCGCTTATTATATGATTCCGAAAGTAATCGGCCGGCCGGTTTACAGTTATCAGCTGGCGACGATTGGTTTTTGGACCTACGCGCTGTTTTCAAGCTGGACGGGAATGCAACGGCTGGTCGATGGACCGTTTCCGGCCTGGATGATCACGGCGAGCATTGCGGCGACGATCCTCACGATCATTCCGGTAGCCACCGTTGGGCTGAATCATCACATGACGATGCAGGGGTATTTTCCTCTCATGCGCTATAGCCCGACGCTGCGTTTCACGGTGTTCGGCGCGATTTCCTACACGGTCTTTAGCGCGCTCGGCATCCTCATCTCGCTCCGCTCCGTCGCGCGCTACGTCAACTTCACGCAAGCGAGCATCGCTTATTCGCATCTCGGTCTTTACGCGTTCTTCACCATGGTCATTTTCGGTTCGATGTACTACATCGTGCCGCGACTCGTTGGCCGCGAGTGGCGTTACGCGTCGCTAATCAAACTGCATTTTTGGGCGTCGGTCTATGGGATCGGCCTCATGACGCTCATGCTCCTTGCCGGTGGTTTCCTGCAAGGCGCGAACATCGACAATTCCTCGCTTGCTTTCGGTGAGAGCACGCAAACGATCCTTCCGTATCTGCGCGGGCGCAGTCTTTCCGGAGTTTTGCTCACCGTCTCGCATTTTGTTTTCGCGTTTCATTTTGGCCTCATGCTTTTCGGCTTGGGCCGAACATCGAGCGTGCCGACGTTTTTGAATCCGGTTGAAACGGAGGGTTCCGAAGCGCACATATGAAAGGACTAATTCCTCTCGTTCTCGGCATTTTCGGGACGTTCACCTTTTCGTGGGTGGGATTGACCGTGATCCCGAATCTGCAAATCGGACATCTCGATCCGCAAATGGACGAAGAAGGCACCGATATTTATCCCGCGCCGAAATCGGGAATGGCCCAGCGGGGCCGCCGCGTTTACGCGGCCAACGGCTGCATCTATTGTCACAGCCAGCAGGTCCGCGCCGATTACGCCGCGTCCGATATCGACCGGAAATGGGGCGAGCGCCGGAGCGCACCGCGCGATTATCTTTTTGATCGACCGGTGTTGCTCGGCAAAATGCGCATGGGGCCCGATCTTTCCAATATCGGTAAACGCGCACCCGCCGAAGAAGAGAATGCATCGCCTGTTCCGAGCGCGAGTCCAGCGGGCCCTCCCGCCGCAGCGGCATCTTCACCTGCAAATCCATCTGCTTCTCCTGCGACTGCCGCTTCGCCTTCTCCAAAGCCAGCGAATTC
>DMCG01000195.1:0-360 GCA_003445855.1 Spartobacteria bacterium
CCAACATCGACATCTCGCATAGTCGCCGAATGCAGCCGCGTCTTGAACCTCGACAAGCCGCGCGTTCTCGCCGAACGCGTCGGCCTCCGTCCGTTTCGCCGATCAGGCGTTTGCGTGGAAGGCGACCGTCTCCGGGACGGCCGCACCGTCATCCATAACTACGGTCACGGCGGCTCCGGCTTCACGCTCTCATGGGGCTGCGCGCGGGAAGGTTTCAAGCTCGCTCGCGGTTGTCATCCCGACCGGAGGGAGGGATCCCACGTCCGGACCTTGGGTAACGCGAGATCCAAGTAGGCGTCATCAGCCTGTGCGAGGGATGACAGCAATTTTTTACCGCCTTGCGCTGCTGCCGCTACGTCA
>DMCG01000195.1:692-1063 GCA_003445855.1 Spartobacteria bacterium
CGATCGTTCCAGAAATCGCCGATGTAATTGAAGCTCAGGTTCGTGCGCGCGTACGCTCCCTTGAAACCGGTGTGATCATAAACCACCAGCTCAGGCAGCCGGATGATCTCTTTGCTCGGCTCCACTTTGACTTTGCCGGCGGCGGAGGCGTGATAGCTCAGCGGGCCGAGTTTCCATTTCGTGTCGATGACGCAGCCGTTATCCGGCGACAATTCGGTTTTCGGTATTTGTCTCATAAGCGGCGATCTTTTTCTGATTTGAACAAACGGCGGGGACACTGTCGAGCAGAGAGATTTGCGTCGTAACGCAGGCTTCCAGCCTGCAACTGACGACAGCCGGGACGGCTATGTTACGTCAGATCAGATGTTCGC
>DMCG01000195.1:1434-4873 GCA_003445855.1 Spartobacteria bacterium
TTGCTTTTCGCCCGCATCAAAAGCGAATGGGTGATGGCGGTTGTGCCTTTTGATTTTACGCCGCGCAAAAGCGCGCTGTCGCTGATGCCGGTTGCGCAAAAGACGATGTTCTTTCCGTTCGCCAGATCATCGGCGAAGAAGACGCGCTCTAGATCCTCTTTGCAGCCGTCGTCGATTAATTTCTGGCGCTCCTTCTCGTCGCGCGGCCACATCTTGCATTGCATATCACCGCCGAGACATTTGATCCCCGCGGCCGCGAGCACTGCTTCGGGCGAACCGCCGATGCCCATGTAAAGATCGACATCGCTATCCGGCAACGACGGCGCCATGGCCGCGGCAATATCGCCGTCGCCGATCATCCGCAAAGACGCGCCGGCGGCGCGAATTTCCTCGACGATTTCCTTGTGTCGCGGCCGGTCCAGCATCATCACGACCACGTCCTGCACGCGTTTTTCCACCGCGCGCGCGACAATCGCGAGCGTCTCGGAGATCGGATTGTCGATCTTGAGCGAATCGCCGCGTTTCTGCGTGTATTGGATGACGCGCGGCCCGTAAGCGAGCTTCGACATGTAAAACGACGGCACATTCCGCAGCGCCACTTTCACCCCTTCCTCCGGGCTCGCCGCCGCGATGCAACTGATCGAGTTCGGCGCGCCCTTGGAAATGTTGGTCGTGCCGTCGATTGGATCGATCGCGATGTCGAATTGCGGCGAACCGGGCAGCCAGGTGCCGAGTTGTTCCCCTTTGAAAATTCCCGGGGCGTCGTCCTTGATTCCTTCGCCGATCACGACCTCGCCGCAGATGTTCATCAAATCGAACATGCCGCGCATCGCATCGCACGCTGCGGCGTCCGCTTTTTCCTTGTCGCCGCGACCGAGCCAGCGCAACGAGTTGAGCGCCGCCGCTTCCGTCGCGCGCACGAAGTCGAACTCAATGATGCGCTCGATGTCGTAATAATTTTGTTTCGGCAACCGGTGCATGCGGGCAACTAAGATTCACGCAGTCGTCGGCGATGACAAGAGCAGCCGCTACCTGAAACAAGCAGGCTTGCTTTTCGCGCGGTTTTTCACTTGGATGGCAACGTGCCTGCTGATGATCAGGTGACGTCACTGACTGGGGTCGGTGGAAGCGGCCCGGTCGCATTTGCCACTACGCACTGGAGCGTGGTGCTGACCGCACAAGGTGAATCGCCAGCGGCACACGAAGCGTTAGAAAAACTTTGTCGCATCTATTGGCGACCCATTTATAGCTTCGTGCGGCGACAGGGCATCGGGCCAGAGGAGGCAGAGGATATTACCCAGGGGTTTTTTGCGCAGCTCTTAGAGCGCAAAAAATTCGGTGCCGTCCGCAAGGAAAAAGGACGACTTCGTTCTTACCTGCTTGGGGCACTGAAATATTTTCTGGCCGACGAGCAGCGTCGCGCGATGGCAATCAAGCGGGGGAAAGGACAGCGGCTCATCCCGCTGGAAGACTTGCGTTCTGACGAGCGGATCGAGATGGAACCAGCAGATCCAGTCACTGCCGAAATGATTTACGAACGCCGGTGGGCTTTGACGGTTCTCGAGCAGGTGCTCGACCGATTAAAGAATGAATACTGGACGGCAGGTAATGCCGCGTTATTTGATTCGTTGAAGCAATTGCTGCCGGATGAACCGGGCTCGCCGTCACAAGCGGAGATCGCCGCGCACTTGGGAATGACTGAAAATGCGGTCCGGCAGGCGTTTTACCGCTTTCGGCAACGCTATCAATCGTTATTGCGAGAGGAGATCGCCCACACCGTGGCGACACCCGGCGATATCGAAGATGAGCTGCGCCATCTCATTGCGGTGGTCGAGGTGTAACGTATGGGAGAATTTTACGTGGTACAAAGGGAGAGTGCGCGGGAGACTCCGACAATGCTCAGGGTAATCAGAATTTGCCGGAAATGCGGCGCCAAAATTTTTTCTGATGCCCCTGAAGGGCTTTGCACCAGGTGCGTGCTGAAAACCGCGCTGGCGATGCTCCCGGAGGCAACTGTAGCCGGGGTCGCTGACCCCGGCGGCATGGATAAACTTTCACGCGGCGATGCACCTGCTGCGCCCGGGGCCAAAAAAGCAGCGCGCGCTGCCGAGATGCTGGGAGAACTGGCCGACTACGAGTTGCTGGAGGAGATCGGGCGCGGCGGTCAGGGCGTCGTGTTTCGCGCGCGGCAAAAGAGTCTCAATCGCACAGTCGCGTTAAAAGTCATTAGTCTTGGTCAGTGGGCGAGCAAAGCGCACCTGACGCGCTTTCGACGAGAAGCAGAGTCCGCCGCCAGCCTCGAGCATCCATGCATTGTTCCAATTTACGAAGTCGGCGAGGGCGATGGCTCCTGCTATTTCAGCATGAAACTCATCGAAGGGGGCCAGCTTGACGAAGTGGTAAGGCGCGAACCAATGCCAATCCGGCGCGCCGTGGAATTGATTGCCAAAGTGGCGCGCACTGTCCATTATGCGCACGAGCACGGCATTCTGCATCGCGATATCAAACCGGGAAACATCCTGCTCGACACAAAAGGCGAACCACATCTCACCGATTTCGGCCTTGCCCGATTAGTCGAATCTGAGAGCACGGTCACCCGCACCCTGGAAGTGCTGGGCACGCCCAGTTACATGGCGCCAGAACAAGCAGCGGGAAACAACGCGGCTATCAGCAGCGTCACAGATGTCTATGGACTTGGCGCAGTACTTTACCAACTGCTCACGGGTCACCCGCCGTTTGCTGGCGGAACAACATACGAGACAATCAAGTTGGTTCTGGATGCTGAGCCGCGACAGCCACGCCTCTTAAATCCGAAAGTAGATCGCGATCTTTCAACAATCTGCCTCAAGTGTCTGGAGAAAGATCCAAGGCGACGTTACTCGTCCGCTCTTGCGCTGGGAGAAGACTTGGAGCACTGGCTAAAGCATGAGCCGATCTTGGCCCGACACACTGGAATTTTCACCCGAGGGAAGAAATGGGTGCGGCGCAATCCAACAAGTTCGCTCTTGGTGGCATCTCTGGTTGCTCTGGCGGCGGCCGCTGGCTGGATAGTTTGGAAGAGTGAATTGATCCGGCAACCGCTAACAACTGGAATCGCCGTTCTGCCGTTTGAAAACCTGAGCGAGCAGAAGGAAGACAGCGCGTTTGCCGATGGCGTGCAGGACGACATTCTGACGAAGCTGGCGAAGATCGCCGATCTGAAAGTCATCAGCCGGACGAGTGTCATGGATTACCGTGGCAAACGAAATCTCCGTCAGATCGGTAATGATCTGCGGGTATCGCATGTTCTGGAAGGCAGCGTCCGCAGGACCGGCACGCATCTTCGTCTAAACGCGCAGTTGATCAACGCGCGCACTGACACGCACGTCTGGGTCGAACAATACGACCGCGATTTGAATGATCTGTTTTCCATCCAAACCGAGATCGCGCAAAAAGTCGC
>DMCG01000227.1 GCA_003445855.1 Spartobacteria bacterium
TTCGACGAAATCTTCGCCGGGCGGCCTGAAGACGTGACCGAAGAAAACATGCAGCCGCGATTGCGCGCCATGACCTTGATGGCTCTCTCAAACAAATTCGGTCATTTGCTTTTGACGACCGGGAACAAAAGCGAACTTGCCGTCGGCTACTGCACAATTTACGGCGACATGGCCGGCGGTCTCGCCGTCATCAGCGATGTCCCGAAAACCATGGTTTATGAATTGGCGCGCTGGATTAACTCCGACTATGCGTCGCGAGCAGGTCGCGACCGCGAAATCATTCCAAGATCGACAATCGAAAAACCACCGAGCGCGGAGTTGAAGCCGAATCAAACCGATCAGGACACCTTGCCGCCGTACGACATTCTCGATGAAATCCTTCGGCTTTATGTCGAAGAAAACTTGAGCGCGCGCGACATCATCGCGCACGGATTTGACGAAAAGACCGTGCGCTGGGTGCAGCGGCGTGTCGATCTAAACGAGTACAAACGCGAGCAAGCCGCGCCCGGCCTGAAGGTGACGAGCCGCGCTTTTGGTGTTGGCCGTCGCATGCCCATCGCACAAAAATATGTCGATTGAGGCGAGAAGCGATTCAGGAAAATGCACCGTGCTGGAATCGAACCAGCAACCCAGTGATTAAGAGTCACTTGCTCTGCCAATTGAGCTAACGGTGCGAAACTCCCGATTGTCGATCTTCGCGAAATCGAGCCGATCGCACAAGGGAAAGACTACGCCTGCGTATGTCGTGCGTAGTGCAGCTCGACGCCTTTCGGTAACAGGCGCTTGCGGCCGCGTTGCCGCCGCCGCGCGAGCGTGGCGCGTCCGGCTTTCGTCTTCATGCGGGCGCGAAAGCCGTGCTGGCGTTTACGTGTGCGCTTGGATGGCTGATAAGTGCGTTTCATAAGACCAAAAAGCGGCTTCGGCGCGATTCGAGAGCGGCTACGGTAAGAACGAGCACAGCATTGTCAATCTCGCACTGAAAGTTGATTGTCGATCTTTCATTCCCGGATTGCCAGCGCTTCAACTTTTTGAATAATCGAGGCAAGCCATGAGCGAAAAAATAGTGATTGAGCCGGCGACAGAGGCGGACATGGACGAATTGTCCGAGATGCTGGGTGAGCTGTTTACCCAGGAAGGCGATTTTCGCCCGGACAAAGACAAACAGCTCCGCGGCTTGCGTTTGATCTTCGAACAACCGAGTCGTGGCCGCGTTTTTGTCCTGCGGCGCGACGGAGCGATTGTCGGCATGATCAATTTGCTCTTTACCATCAGCACGGCCGAAGGCGGCTTCGTCATTCTACTCGAGGATTTGGTGATCCATAAAAAATACCAGGGGCACGGATACGGCTCAAAACTCCTCCAGCATGCGATCGACTTCGCCCTGCAGAAAAATTTCCTCCGCATCACATTGTTGACCGACCGGCCGGAGAACCTGGCCCAGGAATTTTTCCGCCGGCATGGCTTCCATGAATCTTCCATGATCCCGATGCGGCTGCTCATTACGCCCGGGAGCGAGCAGACGGACACGAGTTTGTAGCCCGAAATTATTTCCGCGACTTTTGATTGTCGATCCAGGCGGTCAATTGCGAGGCGAGGCGGTCTTTGAATTCGGCACGAAATTCAATTTCATCCACCGCTTTGGCGACTTCTTTTGCGCTGGTCGCGGGCAGGTTGGTTTTTGCGTACGCCTGCAACTCAGCCACGCGTGACACTTCCGAGAAAAACGTGAACAAACTCGGCGCGTAGCTGTTTGCGGCCAGCGCATCCGTCTTCGCCAGCAGCGTCTTCATGTTCGCCTTGGCAAACTCCCACGCGAGATCCGGACGCTCGCCGGACCTTGCGACGTTCCCGACCAGAAAAATGGCGCGGCTTGTCGGTAATTCGTCAGTCAGCGAAATCTGCAGAGTTTTTGCTCCGAGCTTTGGATCGCGTGCCCCGGCCAGCGCGTCGTAGTAGTTTTGTTTCTCCTCAATGCTCGTGGTTGCTAAACCGAGCTCGTGCAGTTTGTTCCACGTTGCTTCATCGGCGTAATGCCCGACGACCGAGAAAATCGGCGCCCGCAAATCCGGGGCGAGCGACGGAGGATCGACAAGGTACTTTTGAAATCGCTCCCGGCTGCCCGAGACAATTTCCTGATCGTTCAAATCGCCGAGTGCCGCGATCAGACTTCCGCGCAAACTGGCGGCACGCGGCGCTTCATCTTTCTTTGGTTCCCAGCCCAGCTGATCGAAGCTCGGGCGCAGGATCGAACGAGCGCAGGCTTGAAATTTTTCGCCGGCGAAACTTCTACTAAGCAAGCGGTTGATGTAATCGAAAGTGTTAATGATCTGCTCGCGCTCGGCCAGCTCCGAAAGGGATGGCAATTTTTCGACCAAACCGAGGTAAAGTGGAAGAGGGGCGCGATTCGTTTGCACGAGCGCCCAGGCATCGCCTAAAAGATTGACGCGATCCGGCACGTTCAATTTCGGCAGCGCGTCGAGCAGCAATTTCCAGGACGTCTCGTCGTATTCGACGCGATAATTTCCCGCGCCGTCGGCGTTCAATTTGAGGGCACGATCCGATGGAACACCCGGGAGATTGTCGATCTTGCCCGTCATCAATCGGCTTTGCGGTTTAGCGTCGCCGATGAGGAAATAGGTGAGGGGGATCTTCCATTGCAGCGCGGGGGCGTTTGGAAAATGAATCGTGAATCGCTCCTGTGTAAGTGAAACTTTTCCGCCGTCGCGTTTCACTTTGACCACCGGAAATCCCGGCTGTTCCGTCCATGCCGCTGCGATTTCGCCGACGGGTTTACCGGAAGCGTCGCTTAACGCGTTCCACAAATCCGCCGTCGTCGAGTTCGAATATTTGTGCGCGGCCATGTAGCGCCGGATGCCGTCGCGAAAAGCATTTTCGCCGAGAAAACTTTCGAGCATAAGCAGAAACGCCTGGCCTTTGCGGTAGGTGATGTCGTCAAAGGCGCTGTTCGCCTCCGCCTCGTTCGCGATCGGTTGCTGGATCGCGTGAGTTGTCGATCTTGCATCGCCTTCCATGGCCAATTCCTTGGAGATGCCGGTGCGCCGCGTCGGATCGCGCGGAATATTGTTCTCCAACCAGACTTCCCATTGCGGATTGAAACGCGCGGTGCATTTCGTTCCCATCCAGGAGGCAAAACCTTCGTTGAGCCAGAGATTGTCCCACCACGCCATGGTCACGAGATCGCCAAACCATTGATGCGCGGTCTCGTGCGCGATCACTTCGTAAATGCGCTGCCGCGTCGCGGCGGAAGATTTCTCGGGATCGAAAAGCAACGCCGATTCGTAGTAAGTAATGCCTCCCCAGTTTTCCATCGCGCCGCCGAACCCGCCGGGAATGGCGATTTGATCGAGCTTGGGCAGCGGATACGGAACGCCGAAGTAGTCGTTGTAATATTCGAGAATCTGCGCCGTGCTTTCGAGCGCGTAACGCCCCCACTCGGCCTTGCCTTTTGTGGCGATGACGCGAATATGCGTGCCGGCCGCCTTCGTTTCGATCAAATCCAGCTCGCCGGCGACGAAAACATTCAGGTAACTCGCCATCGGCGGCGTTGGTGCGAAGCGCACTTCTTTTCCGTGGTCGATCTTTGTTTCGGACTCGACCGGCATGTTCGAAACGGCCAGCCAGTTTTCCGGAACGACGGCGGTGAACTGAAATCGCGCGCGGAAACTTGGTTCGTCCCAACACGGGAAAAAGCGCCGCGCGTCGGTCGCTTCGAATTGCGTGCCGAGCGCGATCTTTTTCGCGCCCGTGCCCTCCTCCTGATAGCGCATGTAATAAAGCCCGCGCCCTTGCTGATTGATTTTTCCAGAAAAACTAAGCGCGAGCGTGTGCGATCCGGCCGGAAGCTCGGATGAAAGCGCGATCGTGAGCAGTTCGTTTTTATTGTCGATCTTGATCGCGCTTGTCGGAATCGGTTTGTCATCGATCGACGCATTCGCGATTTCAATTTCAAGCGCATTGAGCGTCAGCTCGCGCACCGGACCGCGCACATCGAGCTTCACCGTTTCTGCTCCGGTGAATGTTAACTTGTCGATGTTAGGAACGATTCGAATGGAATAGTCGACCGGGACAACCTGCTTCGGCAGTTTTGCAGGAGTGTTTTCGAAGCTGAATGGTTTTTCGGCGTTCAATCTATTTGTAAAAGTAAATGAAATCGCGAGAAGGAGAAGAAGGCGCATCTCTGCCACTAAAGCGAGGCGCGATCTAACTGCAATTTTGTAGAGGCCGCCGTCCTCGGCGGCAAAGGTTCATGCCGCTGAGACAGCGGCCACTACAGTTATTGAACAACTAACACGAGCAGCAATTGCCCGCCGCCTACCTGCGGACCTTTGATCACAAGCGGGCTGCGCTTGGTCAGCTTTGTGTCCGTCTCGAGCAAAAGCTCGTGTTCCTTGAAAAGCTTCAGGTTCAAAACGTAGCTCGCTTCGCTCTCACCCCGCGCGTCGACATGCAGCGTAAAATATTTGCTGGAAGCGAGCCAGTCTTCCTCGCCGGTTTTAAGGGTCTTGCGTGACTGGCCGATGACCTGGAATTGATTGTAGCCGAAAAGTTCTTTCAACGTTTGTTCGATGCGAGTCAGTTCGGCCGGAATGGGCGCCGGCTGAGGAACGTTCTCGGCCATGACCAGGCCGCTCCAAACGGTTTCGGCGGCGTTTGTCGAATCAACCGGGCTGATCGCCAGCGCGAGCAAGGCGGTGACGAAGAAAGTGCAATTTCGCATGAACCATTATTTTGCTGCGTAATCGGCAGGCAAAGACTGCAATCCCTCGACCCACAGCACGGTGACCTTGTCTTCTTTCGTCTCGAACATGGAGATCGTGGCATTCGGGCTGACCGCGGGATCGACGCGCGCATTCAGGATCTGCGTGAGATACTGCGATTGTTCGCCCGGATTTTTGTCGCGCAGGACGAAGACGGCGCAAATTACAAAAACCGCGAGTGAGGCCGCGCCGGACCAAACCAGCCGCCGCACCGTCCACCATGTCGATCTTTCACCATGTCGATCTTGCGACGCGGTCTCTCGTCCGATCCGCTCGCGCAATTGATGACTAAAAAATTCTTCATTGCCGAAGGAGTGCGCGCCAAGCTGTGTCTTCAAAAAGGCGCCGAGCTTTTTCGCATCGCGCTTTTCCGCTTCGGCTTCAGCTTTGTTGGGCAGCGACGCTTCAAATTCAGCCAGCTCTTTGCCGCTCAACTGGCCGTCGAGCCAGGCAGTCCACTTTTCCTCAAATGTTTTCATAAACATCTCGCAATAAATTTTGCAGTTTCTTGCGCGCATAAAAAAGGCGCGACATCACCGTGCCGATGGAGCAGCCCAGCGTTTCGGCGATTTCGTGGTATTGCATGTCTTCAGTTTCCTTCATCAGAATGACGGCGCGATGCTCGGGTGAAAGTTGCCCCAGCGCATGGTCGATCTTCGCGCGGATTTCGCGTTGCTCCATTCGTTCGTGCGGTAACGGCTCCGCTTTCGGCACCGTCCTGGACGCGGGATCGATGTCTTTCAACTGAATGGAATCGTCAAACTCCGCGCCCGCGCCTTTAATTTGTTTTTTGCGCAGCCAGTCGATCGTCACGTTCATGACGATGCGATAAACCCAGGTGTAAAAAGAGGAGTGGCGACGGAAGCGCTTGATCGATTTCCAAGCTTTGACAAAGCTCTCCTGTGCCAGGTCCCAGGCGTCCTGTTCGTTATGGACCATATTATAAATCATGGCAAATACGCGTGTTCGATAGCGGCTCACGAGCTCGTCAAAGGCTTCGGTCTGGCCGGCCTGACATCGCTTGACCAGTTCCATGTCCGATACATCGACTTGAGCCAGAGTCGCTTCCGTTTCCATAATTCGACGGGAGCCGGAGCTATTTCATTCAACAGCCTTTAACGGCTGCCGAAACGGCTTCGCCACTCGCCGCGATATTCACCCATCAGACTGATGATGCCGTCGCGGACCTGGAAGAGTCGTTTTTGCAAAACGGAATGCTGAGCCGCAGTGATGAGTTTCTCGCAAAGGAGCTGCGCGGCCGCGTCCATCGATACCGTGATCGCTTTCAACGCTCGCTTCAGATAAGCAATGGTCATCCCGATTTCATCGACATCGTCATCGCTCAGGGCGGCGGCGAGTTTCGCGCTGGCCAGTGCGGAATGAGTGGCCAGTTTAACGGCGGCAGGTTCGTTTTGAAGCATCGAGTCTTCGTCGAAAAGTTGATCGATCCAAATTGTGAGCGCGAAAGCTGCGCGATACAGATTATGGTACTCAAAGGTCTCCGGCGGCGGAGTCCGTCTTTGCTCCTCGTCACTCGATGATTCGTCGTCGCTCGAACGCCAATCCTCGTTCACGAGCGCGTCGACTTCTGCGCCCCAGCCCTTATCATCGAGCAACTGCGACCAGCCCATTTCCCGCGCGATGATCTCGTCCCGCTGCGGATCATCAATATACTTTTCCAATAGCTCCATGTATTTCTCCGTCTTCTGGTCCTGCTGCTGGAGAAAACGTTCCCAGTCGTACTCATCCCAGGCTCGTTCCGGCTCGCGATCGTAGCTGGGCATGAAGTTGACTAAACGCCAGCTTCCGCTGTCGCGCAAAATTTTTCGGTAGGGCGGGACTCTGTCGAGCCGACGAATGATTGTAGGGGAAGCCGCTGGCTTCCCTCGGACGACAACGTCGTCCCCTACAGAAGTTGCAATTCGCGCTTGGTTTGCAAACGCAGTTGGCCGCAGGCGGCCTCAATATCGTGGCCCTTTTCGCGGCGCAGAGTGGTCGCAATTCCAGCCGTGCGTAAGATCGACAAGAAGTTTTCCTGGCGATTACGCGATGGTCGCGACCACGGCAGGCCCTCTACCGTGTTGTAGGGAATGAGATTCACTTTCGTCGAGAGTCTTCGCGCGTGTTTTGCAAGATGATGCGCTTGCTCATCCGAATCGTTCACACCGGCGATCAGAATATATTCGAACGTGAGCCGCTGCTTTTTGCGCGAAGTGTAGTAATCGCAAGCTGAAAGCAACATGTCGATGTTGTAACGGCGATTGATTGGCATGATCCGGTCGCGCACTTCGTCAGTCCCGCCGTGCAACGAAATAGCGAGGCGAATTTGCAGTGGTTCATCGGCCAGTTTGCGAATTTGCGGCGCCAGTCCGCTGGTCGAAACAGTGATGTGCCGCGCGCCGATGCCGAGGCCCCATGGCGCGTTGATGATGCGAATCGCGTGCATCAAATTGTCGAGGTTGGCGAGCGGTTCGCCCATCCCCATGAAAACGATGTTGTCGATCTTTTCCCCGCTCGCGCGTTCGACAGCGATGATTTGATCGACAATTTCGTTTGCAGCGAGGTTGCGCGAAAATCCGTCCAAGCCGCTTGCGCAAAATTTGCAGCCGTATGCGCAGCCCACTTGCGTCGAAATGCAAATCGTGCGCCGGTCCGATTTCGTTCCGTAAAGCGCCGGTGAGGCCGGAATCAAAACCGACTCAATAAGATTTCCATCCGGCAGCCGAAACAGAAACTTTTGCGTCGAATCTTTCGACCCGAGCACGCGAACGATGTCGATCTTGTCGAACGAAAATTGTTGCGCGAGTTCTGCGCGCAAAGATTGCGGCAAGTCTGTCATCTCGTCGAAGGAGATGACTCGCTTTTTGTAAAGCCAATCGGCGATCTGACCAGCGCGATATTTTGGCTCGCCCAGTTCGTGAAGCTTTTCCTGGAGCTCTTCAAGCCGCAGAGATTTTATGTCGATCTTACCGGCGCGCTTCACATGTCATTCTACAAGATTTGCGCTAGAGATAAACGCAAAGGTGGCTAAGGTCTGGTCGCTGTGAGGCAATTTGGTTTTTGCGCGATTTCATTGCTTCTGTTTTTCACTGCCGGCTGCGCATCGCAGCAGGGTACGCTTACCGACACATCCACGACCGAGACGGCGGTTCCCGGAGAAAAAGTTTCCGATGAAGGCCGTGTCGTGCCCGGCGCGGGCCCGGGGTCGAACGCAAGTGTGCATTGGTAATTTCTGTAGACGCTTCGCTCGGCGAAGCGCGGCGCGGGCCGTGCCAATCTCATGCGGCCATAATAATCTCACGCGTGCTGCGTCGCCCTGAGGGCGACGACTACAGATGATTGCGCAGAAATCGCGGACACCGCTCACGATTGGCTGGCAAGCGGTTAAGGCGAACGTGCTCCCGGGATTTCTCCTGCAAGCGACGATGCTGTCGATCTTGCTGGCGTATTATTTTTTGCCGAGGAGCGCCGCGCTGCTGAATCGACTGGCGGATTACAAAAGCAATCATGAAGTCGTGTTCGTAATTATCGCGTCCGTGTGCGCCGGCGCGCTCTTGCCGGAATTATTTGTCGTTTGTTTTTTTCAGCGCGGCCGGGTGCGCGCGCAAAATTTTCGCGATTTGCTTTTTACCGCGCCGTTCTGGGCGATTGACGGCGTCCTTGTCGATCTTATGTACCGAACGCTGGCGATTTGGTTCGGAACGAAAGTCAGTCTGCCGGTCGTCGTCGCGAAAATTTGCATCGATCAATTTGGCTACAATCCATTTTTCGCCGCGCCCTACGGCATTTGGGGTTACGCGTGGAAACATGGCGGCTATTCGTGGAGCAAACTTCGGCCGTTGCTGACGTGGAATTATTATTGGGAGCACGCCATCCCCGTGCTCATCGCGACGTGGGCAGTCTGGATTCCACTCATGGCAATCATCTATTCCTTGCCGCTCGCGCTGCAATTCCCACTCTTTGCGCTCGCGCTCACGTTTTGGGTCCTGCTCATGACTTACATGACCAACCGTTTCGCCGGAAAAATCGAAGCCGACGCGCCGCTCGCGTTGTCAGTTGCGAGCGATAATTGATTTCGCACGACGAACACAAAGGACACAGCGGAACCATTGATTTGTAGAGGAAGCCGTTGGCTTCCCGCGGGACGACAGCGTCGTCCCCTACAGCGGAGCGTGAGTTGCACGTTCACGATTTCTTTCATACATCGTAAGCCGCTTACGAGTGCGGCCCGACGAAAAGCTCCGAACAGAGGAGAAGCCGCACACGAAAAATCGTTGTAGCGGCGGTCTATGACCGTCGGAAGAATTAATGCGACGCTCATAGAGCGTCGCTACAGAAGAGTGAAATAGCGCAGCGCTTCGTGGACGCCGGCACCGTGTTCTGATTTTGCGACGTAGCCGCCAGCATTGCGCACGGCGCCTTTAACTTCATCGATTGCATTTGCTGGACACGCCGGCATGGCGGCGACTTTTCCGTCTAACATCGAGATGTCGTTGTGATGATCGCCGGCGGCGAAAATGTTGTCGCGCGAGATGTCGATCAAACGAGCGAGCTCGGCCAGCGCCGCGCCTTTGTGATAATCGGCGTGACAAAAGCGCAGATAAACGGTGTTGCGCTGGTAATTGAACTTTGGTTGTTTCGTGCGCGCCTGCTCGATGAACTCGGTCACGCGATTCATCTCTTCCTCGCTCGCGGCGATCAAGCCGGCGGGGCCGTCCGGTTCGTAAATCACGCGCGCTTTGGTTTTCTGATTCACGAAGTCGATCACTTCGGCGAGGACGGATTGCGATGCAGAGAAAAGCTCGCGATGATCGCGGGCGCAACGGTTATTCCAATCACCGTAAGCTTCCCACGCGCCACCGTTTTCACTCGGATGAAAGATGTCGCGCTCGCTCGTGAGGATGAAGTCGGGCCGCATCGGAAATTCGAAATCGGTGAGACCGGATTCCAAAAGATCGACCGAACGGCCTGTGTTGATGGCCCAGAGCGCGCCGGCGTTTTGCAATTCGCGGATCAATTCCATGCATTGTCGATCTAACGCGGGCTCGCTCACGCGCGAGACGATCGTGCCGTCGAAATCGGTGCTGAGGAGTTTAACGTCCATGTCGATCTTGTAACTTGTCGATCTTACGATTGATTCGATTACGAGCAGGAGCAAGAGTAAGAGAACGGTGAAATGAAATCGGCTTACGAACTGGCGATGGAGCGACTAGCTGTCTCTTATAAACATCTCCGAG
>DMCG01000250.1:0-6314 GCA_003445855.1 Spartobacteria bacterium
AATTCGCCGTGATCGACTGCATTGGTGAGCGCGACCATCCCCGAGGTGAAAACATCGTTTGGCCCGAGTTCGCGCGCTTCCATCATGATGTATCGGCCGGTCACGTACGGCACCAATCCGCGCACCTGCGTGTAATTTCGAATATAATTGCGCGCTAGTTCAGCATTAGCTTTGGCAAGTTCGGCGGCGCCCATTGCGACATAGCGGTCGTAGAGCTGCTTTGCATTCAGGAATTCGCCGGCCGGCGCGGCAGTTAACTCGAAGCGTTTCGGTGGCTCAATCTTGTGCAGCCTTTGCAGAATCCGATAACTGTTCGGCCGTTCGGGTTGATCGAAAATGTAAAAACTGCCGAGCCAGGCGACAAAGGCAAGTCCGGTCAGGAGCAGAATCGCCACCGTCCACGCAAAATAATTAGTGCGGCGCCGCGGACGCGCGTACGGCTCTTCATAATCAAAAAGGCCGAAGTCCATTTAACCGAAAGCGAGAAAATTCCTCGGTTTCAAGCCGGTCGCGCCGCTTCGAACGAGGAACCGCATCCGCAGGTCCGCGACGCATTGGGATTCACGATGTGAAAACCCACGCCCGTCAAACCGTCGCGAAAATCCAGAGTAGCATCGCGCAAATATTGGGCGCTCTCATTGTCGATGAAAAACTCGACCCCATTGCATTGCACCACTGCGTCGGCCGCATTTTTTTCATCCAGCGCCATCTCATAGTGCAGTCCCGAACAACCGCCCTTCACAATTTGAACACGCAGCCCTTTGCCCGCTTTCGGGTGGCCTTCGAGCAAGCTGCGAAGCTGTCGCACCGCGTTTTCGGTGACATTGATCATCTGTTTTTAAAGTACGGCGCGGGCCGATCAAGTCAACCAATCCACCGAATCGATTTCGCAATCCGCAGTCCTCATTCTACAATCTGCAATCAGATGAGCCGCATTCGATTGCTGCCGGAGATCGTTGCCAGCCAGGTCGCGGCCGGCGAAGTGGTGGAGCGCCCCGCTTCCGTGGTGAAAGAACTCATCGAGAACAGCGTCGACGCGGGCGCGCGCAAGATCGATATCTTGATTCGCCGCGGTGGAATTTCGCTCGTCCGGGTGATCGACGACGGCTGCGGAATGGATCGCGATGACGCGCTCCTTTCGCTCGAGCGTCATGCCACGAGCAAGATTCGTTCGGCAGCCGATCTTCACGCGATCAGCACACTTGGATTTCGCGGAGAAGCTTTGCCGAGCATCGCGAGTGTTTCGCGCTTTCGACTGACGACGCGCGAAGCGGACGCTGTTGCCGGCACGGAGATCATCGTGAACGGCGGTAAGATCGACATCGTGCGCGACGGCGGCGAAGCACCTGGAACGCAAGTCGAAGTGCGTTCTCTTTTTTACAATCTGCCCGCCCGCCGGAAATTTCTTCGCTCGGAGAACACCGAAAGCCGGAACATCGAGCACCAGCTCCACCTCCAGGCGATCGGACATCCCCAGATTGCTTTCGCCTTTGTGCGCGACGATCGGCTGGTTTTTCAACTTCCGCCGGCGGCAAATCTCCATGACCGCATCCGGGATTTGCACGGAAACGAATTGCTCGAGCGGTTGCTTCCCTTGACCGGCGCCGGTCTGGACAAGATCGACATCAGCGGATTGATCGGGCAGGCGGGCGTGAGCCGGCAAACACGCGCGCAGCAACTCGTCTTTGTGAATGGCCGCGCGGTTGAAAGCCCGGTGGTCACGGCGGGATTGCGCGAGGGCTATCACACCGCGCTCATGAGAGGGCAGTTTCCCGTAACGTTCCTTTTCTTAAATCTCGATCCAGCATCCGTGGATGTGAACGTTCATCCCGCGAAACGCGAGGTCCGTTTTCGCGATCCAACCGCCGTGCGCGAGGCCGTGGTCAATTCTATTCGGCGCGCGCTCGAAGGTGGACGCGGCGACTGGCGGGAGAAATTTCGCGCCCCAAATGTTTCGCAACCATCAGCGCCGCCGATCGAACCGGAGACGCGGCCCATCGAAGTGCAGCCTGCATTTGCGCAGCAAATCGAGATGCCGCCGCGTGTCGCACCGAGCGGGTTCGAGGGGCCTCGCAAACTACCGGACACGGCGCCTGCCGAAGAGAAGATCGACAAGGAGATTCCTCAGCAATTTCAGATCATCGGCGTTTTGAACAAACTTTACGTCTTGATGGAGAACGCGGACGGGCTCGTCCTAGTCGATCAGCATGCGGCGCATGAGCGCATTCTTTTTGAAGAATTGCGCCGGCGAATGGAGGAACAGGGCGTTCCCTCCCAGAAGTTGTTGCTCCCTCAAACTTTCGATCTCTCCCCGCGCGACGCCGAATGGGTCGAGCGCAACATGTCGATCTTGCAAAAAATGGGAATCGGTATCGAAGGGTTTGGACCGAACACTTTCAAGATCGACAGTCTGCCGGCATTCTTGAAAACGTCCGATCCGGTCAGCTTCATGCAGCGAGTAGTCGACGATCTCAAGAGCGCGAGCAACAGCAGCTCAGCGCTGCGTCTGGGCGAAGAGATGATTGCAAAAACGGTTTGCCGTCATGCCGTAAAAGCCAATGATCCGCTGCGCTATCTGGAAGTTGAAAAGCTCATCCAGGATTTGCTCGGCTGCGATCTGCCTTATTGCTGCCCGCACGGACGGCCGACGATGATTCAAATTTCGCTGGCAGAGTTGGAGAAAAAATTCGGCCGGCGAAGCGCGATCCAAACTTAGGCGTGGCCGAAGATTGGAAGTTGAACGTTGGACGCAGGACGTTCAACCTTGCCCCGGATGAAGGACCACGAAAAAATCGCGCTCATCACCGGAATCAGCGGTCAGGATGGTTCCTACTTAAGCGAGCTGCTCCTGGAAAAAAATTACACCGTTCATGGAATCGTGCGACGCACCAGCAATTTGCTGCGCTCACGCATCGAGCACTTGCGGCGCGATGAAAAAATTTACGGCCAACGATTATTTTTGCATTATGGCGATCTATCGGATGGAACAACGTTGCGCCGCATTTTCCGCGACGTGCGCCCGACTGAGCTTTATCATCTGGCTGGACAAAGCCATGTCGGCCTGAGTTTCGAAATCCCCGAATCCACCTGCGAAGAGGCGGGAATGGCGACACTGCGCTTGCTCGAGATCGCACGGGACCAGCCGACCCCGGTGCGGTTTTACCACGCATCAAGCTCGGAGATTTTCGGCAATGCAACTGAAACACCGCAAACGGAGCACACACCGATGTTTCCGGCCAGTCCTTACGGCTGCGCCAAAGCGTTCGCCACACAGTTGGCGCGCGTTTACCGGCAATCGTACGGGCTTTTTGTTTGCAATGGCATTCTCTACAATCACGAATCGCCGCGGCGCGGCGAAAATTTTGTTACGCGCAAGATCGCGCGCGCGGTCGCGCGGATTGCGCGCGGCCTGGATGTCGATCTTGTCCTGGGCAATCTGGAGAGCCGAAGAGACTGGGGCCGCGCGCCGGATTACGTCCAGGCCATGTGGTTGATGTTGCAACACAAAAGCGCGGACGATTATATCGTGGCGACCGGTGAAACGCATTCCGTGCGCGAGTTTGTTGAGGCCGCCTTCGCCGTTGTCGATCTTCCCTGGAAAAAATATGTGAAGCGCGATCCGTCTTTCGACCGGCCAACCGAGCCGGCGCGCCTGGTCGGCTGTGCGGATAAGATCCGCCAAATGCTTGGGTGGAAGCCGACCGGAACTTTTCCGCAGCTCGTACGCGAAATGGTCGAGGCCGAACTCGCGGCGATCGAAGTGTAGCGGCGCTCGCCGCGGCGAGCGCCGACCCTCGCCACGCTTGCGCTTTAGCTTGCCGGTTTTACTTTGGCCGCGGTGAAAAAAATCGAGGCGATTGTCAAACCGTTTAAAACCGAAGCGGTGAAACAAGCGCTCATCGGAGTGGGCGTGGAAGGGATGACGCTGAGCGAGGTAAAAGGTTTTGGCCGTCAGAAAGGTCACAGTGAAATTTATCGCGGCAGCGAGTACACGGTCGATTTTCTTCCTAAAGTGAAATTTGAGATCGTGGTCTCCGACGATCGCGTACAACGCGCGGTTGAGGCAATTTTGCACGCGGCCAAGACCGGAAAGATCGGCGACGGAAAGATTTTCGTCGCGCAAGTCGAAGAGAGTGTGCGGATCCGGACCGCAGAACGCGGGATGGAGGCGCTCTAGAAATTAGAAGGTAGAAAGTAGAAGAAGTTTCTATGCACGATTTTCTCTTGTCGATCTTGCTCGGCATCGTTGAAGGGCTCACCGAATTCCTCCCTGTGAGCTCGACCGCGCATCTCCGCATTGTTGAGGCGCTGCTCAATCTCGATCTTCACGATAGCTTTTGGAAGATGTACACGATCGTGATCCAGTTGGGCGCGATCCTGGCGTTGCCAGTTTATTTTTGGCAACGGATCATTCAATTCATCGGCACATTTCCGAGAGGCGAACGTGGCGACCGCAACTTTATTACTCATCCGCTCAGCCTCACGATGATCGCTTTCGTGGTCACGGCGCTTCCCTCGTGGGCATTGACAAAATTGATTGGTAAAAATTTGGAAAGCTTACTGGTGATGGCGATGGCGCTGCTCATCGGCGGAATCGTGATGTGGATTGTCGATGCAATTTTTACGCGCCCGCGCGTGCCGCACATGGAGGAAATGAATTTGCCGCAAGCGGTGTGGATCGGCGCAGTGCAGGTGCTTTCCGCTGTTTTCCCCGGCACGTCGCGCTCCATGTCGACGATTGCGGCGGGACAAATGGCCGGTCTTTCGCGCCCGGCCGCGCTCGAATTTTCGTTTTTCCTGTCAATGCCGACGATGATCGTGGCGACCGTGTACGATCTTTACAAAACGCTCGCGCCCAATCGCAACTCGGCAACGGAAGGCAATCTGGCGCCGGTGACGGTGAATGCTCACCAATGGATTTTGCTCGCGATTGGTTTCGTTGTTTCGTTCATCGTCGCGCTCGGTGTGGTCGCTTGGTTCATGCGCTGGGTGCGCGCGCGCGGTTTCGCGCCTTTTGCGATTTATCGAATCGCACTCGGAGCCATCATTTTGTTGGGGCTTGCCTTGCGCGGTGTAAGGTAAAATCCGCTGCCGATGGAAAACGACGCAATCCTTCCCGATCTGCAAAGCTGCCTGCTTTGCGAAGATGTCCGCTGTGAATTCAACGGAATGCAGACGCTTATTGGCGTGATCAACGTGATCCCGGCGCCAGCGCTACCGGTCAATTGCATGCGTCTTTGCATCTGGGCGCGTTGGTGCAGCGGCGCGGGAAAATTCCGGCAAAAGTCGCGAATTGTGGGAGTGGACGAGCAGCAAGTCATTGCTCAGGCGGAAGTGGAATTCGTGCTCAAGGAGATGGAAGGGCATGCTACGAACGTGCATTACTTCGGAGGCGTTCAGTTTCAGCAGTTCGGATTGCATCACGTCGAGATTTACCTCGGCGACGAACTGCGACTGCGTTTTCCGCTTCCGGTCGTGCGGGTTACTCCCGCGAAGTAGGCGCAGGAAAAAAGGGAGACCGCGCCTCGCGACACCCGGGACGAAGGCGCCGCCCGCACCTAGTGAATAAGTGCTTGCCACGAAATCGGCTTTCCGCTAAAACGGGCGCTCCTCATGCGCAAAGGATTTCTCGCCGGAGCTTGTTGTAGCTTCGCTCTGATCGCGCAGGCACATGGCCAACAGGTGGAAATCGCACGCGACGCGCGGCCGCAACTTATGGCGCCGCCTGCGCTTTCAACAATTGAGGACGTAGAAAAAGAAATAGCCGCTGAACGACTGCCGACGGCAGTTCATTACAACCAACCAGGGACACCGAAGATGACGGTCGAGCAGATGCGCAAAGCGGGAGTGCTCGCGCGCGAAAAAATCGACAAGGAAACTCGTGTCCAAGCCGCGCGTATCGTCGAGGCCGCGAAATTGGAGGCGAAGCGCTCCGAGCCGGCCAACCAGCTGTCGTTAGATCGACAATCACATGCGACCGAATCGGTCTTGTCTCAGCCGATCAACCTGCAGAACGAGACCGCCTTTACGAAAGTTGCGAACGGCTTTGATTTCCCAGTCGGCAAGCCCGACGCGCAAGGTTATTACAAGGCGCGCGGCTTCCGTTCGCACGGCCATCTCGGTGAAGACTGGGACGGAATCCGCGGCGGCGATACCGATTTGGGTGACCCTATTTATAGCATTGGCGATGGCGTCGTCGTTTTTGCGCGCGATTGTCACATGGGCTGGGGCAATGTCGTCATCATCCGGCACGCGTTCCGCGAAGATGGCACCGTGAAAAATATCGATTCGCTTTACGGACATCTGAACTCGAT
>DMCG01000250.1:6629-11926 GCA_003445855.1 Spartobacteria bacterium
TGGTGCAGCGTGGCCAGGCGGTGAGCCGCGGCCAAAAGATTGCCACGATGGGGACGGCGCATGGATTGTACGACGCGCACTTACATTTAGAGATCCGCAAAAATCTCACGATCGGGATGAGCCGGGCAGCGTTTGCGCGCGACGACAGCAATTACTACGACCCAAGCCAATTCATTGTGTCACATCGACATCTCAAAACCGGCCCTGGGACATATCGGATCGCGATGAACACGTTCACCCAGGACGCGAGAATCCGTTGGGACGAGGCCCGCAATTATTCTCACGCACAGACTGGTGGCGGCTCAAGCGAATCGGCCGGCGCCTTGAAAAAGGCAATCGCGTCGCAGCATTAAACTGCGGCGCTGAAATAATTGGAGACAGACGCGCTGTCGTCTCCCAATTGTGATTTAAATCCGGCCGGCCAGAGCAAGGATCAGCACGATCAATAAAATCAGGCCGATGCCGCCGCTCGGATAATAACCCCAGCCCGAGCTATATGGCCAGGAGGGGAAAGCTCCGATCAGTAGAAGCACGAGGATAATCAATAGAATTGTGCGCATTTCGAGGAGGCTATTCGCGTCCACGGTGACATGACAATCTTTATCTTCTGTCTCCATGCGTAGGAGCGCACGAGAGCGACCGAAAAGACCGACAAGAATAATCGGGGATCAAAATGTCTTGCAGTGGTGTGGCACCAACATATTGTTCGTCGGCACTCCCGACTGTGTCCTGCTGGATGCATCGGGAAAATTTTTTGCCTGTTTCGAATTCCGATGGCGAACACGATTCTAGTCGGCGCGCAATGGGGCGATGAAGGGAAGGGGAAAATCATCGATGTGCTCACGGCGAAGGCCGACGTTGTCGTCCGCAGCCAGGGCGGGAACAATGCGGGCCACACGGTGATCCATCGTGGCGCCAAATACATCCTGCACATGATCCCGTCGGGAATTCTCCGGCGCGGGAAGACTTGCGTGATCGGCAACGGCGTAGTTGTCGATCCGATCGCGCTCCTCTCCGAAATGGACAGCTTGCGCAAATTGGGAATCAAAATTGGAAAAAACTTGCTGATCAGCGATTGCGCCCATCTCGTTTTGCCTTATCACCGCGTCATCGACGAACAGCGTGAGCTTCGCAAAGGCCGCGCGAAAATAGGGACGACCAAACGCGGGATCGGCCCGGCCTACGGCGATAAAGCCGCCCGCACCGGGCTGCGCGTTTCCGACTTGATGCAGCCGATCCTTTTCTCAAAAAAGTTGCAGGCCAAGATCCTCGAGAACAACAGCATTCTCCAGGCGCTCGGCGCAAAGCCGATCAGTTTTCGCGAGGTGAACGAAAGTTATCTTGCCGCGGGGGAAAAGTTGCGCCCATTCGTCTGCAACACGGTAGTTTATCTTCATCGCGCTCTTCAGCGCGGCAAGGAAATTCTCTTTGAAGGCGCACAAGGGACGTTTCTCGACATCGATCACGGCACTTACCCATATGTGACTTCATCAAATACGACCGCGGGTGGCGCGTGCACTGGCACGGGAGTACCGCCGCATCGGATGGACCGCGTGGTAGGAGTGATGAAAGCGTATACGACACGCGTAGGCGAAGGGGCGTTGCCCACCGAAGATCGACAATTAGCTGCAACGCTTCACAAATTAGGCCGCGAGTTTGGAGCGACAACCGGCCGGGCGCGCCGCTGCGGCTGGTTTGACGCCGTGGCTACGCGCTATGCGACGATGATCAACGGCATCGACGAGCTTGCCATTACAAACCTAGACGGGCTCGACCATGTCGATCCAATTCGTATCTGCGTGGCGTATCGGCTAAATGGGAAACGCCTGGATGTTCCACCGTGCGACGCGGCCAAGCTCGATAATTGCGAACCGGTTTACAAAGAAATGCGCGGCTGGAATCAATCTACACATTCAGCGCGAAAACTTTCGCAACTTCCTTCAGCAGCAAAAGATTACGTCAGATACATTTCCGGACTCACCGGAGCCAGATTATCAATCGTCAGTGTCGGACCGGCTCGCGGTGAGACGATCATTTTGTAGCCGTGGCCTCCAACATGAGATCGGTCCCCCGGCACGTCGCCATTATCATGGACGGCAATGGCCGATGGGCCAAGGCGCGCGGGCTCCCGCGAATCAAAGGCCACGAACAAGGAGCGCAGGCCGCGCGCGAATGCGTGGAAGGCTGCGGCGAACTCAAGATCGAATATCTCACCCTCTATGCCTTTTCTGCCGAGAACTGGCAGCGCCCGAAAAGCGAAGTCTTCGCGTTGATGCGTCTGCTCGAAAAATTTTTAAAGGAAAAAACGCCGGAACTGATCGAGAAAAATGTTCGCCTTCAGGCGATCGGCCGGCTGACGGATCTTCCTGAAACTTGCCAGCAACAACTTCACAAAACAATCGAAGCCACAGCGGGCAACAACGGTCTCACCCTGATTCTGGCGCTCAGTTACGGCGGACGGCTGGAGATCATCGATGGAATCAAAAGCCTGCTCCGCGCGGTCGAGCTCGGCCACATCGACAAAGCGATGATCGACGTTGAGATGTTCAGTAAACATCTTTACACGCGATATTATCCCGATCCCGATTTGCTCATCCGCACCTCGGGCGAGATGCGCTTATCGAACTTTCTTCTTTGGCAGCTTTCTTACACGGAAATGTATGTGACGCCGAAACTCTGGCCCGATTTCACAAAAAAAGATCTCTTCGCCGCAGTCGAAGAATATGGCCGAAGACAACGCCGCTACGGCGCGGTGGAATAGTTGTAGCCGCTTCGCTGTGCGAAGCGCGACAATTCTGGGGAGCACAGGCTGCCAGCCTGTCCTTTTCGGCAAGCCTTGCCGAAAAGAATTTCGTCGGGCAGGCTGCCGACGACTGCAGGCAAGCTGCCTGCGCTCCCCAGACGCGCAGGCGTAGCTTCTACAAAAGTGCTTCCGCTACTGAGTCGGCGACGCACTTTCCTGCCGGCGTGAGCACGAAGTTTCCCTCGGCTTGGCGAAGCAACCCGAGCGATATGAATTCTTCTGCTGCTGCATATCGATCTTGCACCAACGCGGTGGAAATCCCCTGGCGTGTGCGCAGCGACAGCGCGATTCGCTCGGCGCGCTTCATTTCCGAAGTGAGTTGCTCCGTTGTGCTAATGGCCGATTCTCCCGATGAAATCCGGTCGGCGTACGCGCGATAATCAGAAACGTTCTGCCAGCGTTGTGACCCGCGAGTTGAAAATGCGCTTGGACCGATACCAAGATAATCGTCGCCTGCCCAATAAGCGCTATTGTGCGCCGAGGAGAAGCCGGGCCGCGCGTAGTTCGAGATTTCGTAATGTTCGTAGCCCGCGTCTTGCAAGATCGATATCGTCATTTCGAACAACTGCGCGTCGACGTCTGGATCGGCGTGGAGCTCGCCGCGCGCCTGGCGCAGGAAAAATTCCGTGTCCTCCTCGTAAGTCAGACAGTAAGCAGAGATATGTTCGGGTTGCAGGCTGATTGTTTTTTCCAGGGTCGAGCGCCATTGCGGCGTGGTTTGACCCGGCAGCCCAAACATAAGATCGACATTTATATTCGAGAATCCCGCCGCGCGCAGAATGGAAAATGACTTCTCAGCCTGCGGCGCATTGTGTTCGCGCCCGAGAATTTTAAGCAATTCCTCATCCCAGGATTGCACGCCGAGACTGATTCGATTCACGCCGAGCTCACGCAACAAAGCGGCCTTACGCGCGGAAACGCTTCCGGGATTCGCTTCCACCGTCCATTCTGTCAACGTCGAGAGATCGAGCCGCTCATGAAAGCCTTTGAGTAGAAGTTCCAACTGCGAGGTCGTGAGGGCGGTTGGCGTGCCGCCACCGAAGTAAATCGTCGATGGAAGTAGATGTCGATCTTGCGTGTGTTGCTCGAGTTCGCGCAATATCGCTTCACAGAAGCGCTCTGTTTGCGAACGATCGAGCAGGTCTTTGTAAAACGCGCAGTACGGGCAAATGCGCGCACAAAACGGGATGTGCAGGTAGAGGTGCCGAATCGGTTCTGTAGAGGCAGGCGTGTCGCCTGCGATAGCTGGACAAGCAGCCGTCACGGCTGCCACTACAGCTGAACAGTTGTGATTCCTCCTGTTGTTCATAGAGTCCGTTGCCACCTCTCAGGTCGTTGTCGATGCGAAACGTAGCTCTTGTTTTTTTCTGCGCCATTACCTTCGCGTTTGCGCAAGGACCACGGCCAACACCTGCTCCGTCCATCGTTTATGCGGTGCACGATCCGGATGCGATCAAAGATTACGAGGCGAATCCGCGCGTTGTGCGCGCGATGGTGGATCGACTCGTTCTCGCGGCGACCGGACAATCAGAAGTGGCGAAGGCGTGGGCATCGCTGGTTTCTCCGAATGATAAGATTGGAATCAAAATTTCGGCGGCAGGCGGCGAACTTTTCACGACCCACCACGA
The DNA here is from genome assembly GCA_003445855.1 of Spartobacteria bacterium. GTDB lineage: Bacteria > Verrucomicrobiota > Verrucomicrobiia > Chthoniobacterales > UBA10450 > UBA10450. The sequence continues at coordinate 11,061 of DMCG01000250.1, forward strand.
CGTGGTCAACGCAATTGTCGATGGTCTGGCCGCGGCGGGACATGCACGCGGCAGCATTATCGTGTGGGATCGTTCTCTGGGCGGAATCAAGGATGCCGGTTATCGGACAGAGGCCGATCGTTATCAATTGAAAGCGATTGCGCCACGCGATGGCTACGATGCCAAGGCGGTCCTTTCCGCGCCGTTGATCGGGAAACTGGTTTGGGGCGATCTCGATTACAAGAGCGACAAAGGAAAAATGCCGCTTCTCTCCGACACGGAGAACACGAGCAACCTGAGTCATTTTTCGCACATCCTTTCGACTGAGGTCACGAAAATCATCAACGTTCCGGTGATGAGCAGCAGTGAAACCAACGGCATCGCCGGTTGTCTATACAACGTGACGATCCCGAACATCGACAACTGGCGCCGTTTTACCCAGGGCTTCGGTTTTGGCGCGGAGAGCATCGCGGAAATTTACAGCAGTCCGCTGATCGCAAAAAAAGTCGTGTTTAATTTGATGGACGGTCTCGTCGCGCAATATGCGGGAGGTCCGCAGTCGCAGCCGAACTACGCGGTGCATCACGCCACGCTCTACGCCAGCAAGGATCCGGTGGCGCTGGACGTCGTTGCGTTGAAACGATTGGAGCAATGGCGCGCTCGCTCCATCCTCCCGGCCATCGGTCACATGACGGATTACGTGCAGGTGGCTACGCAACTCGGCTTGGGCAACTCAGCCGGAGATCGCATCGAGATCAAGAATGTCGGACGCTAAATGTTTTCTGGAGGTTCTATTAGAACCGGTCCCGTAAAATAAAGCGCGCGATTAACAAAATGGCTTCCTGGCTATTTCACGGCCCACTCCTGCGCTCGGTTTCGCGATCGTT
>DMCG01000250.1:12271-16595 GCA_003445855.1 Spartobacteria bacterium
CGCTGCGAGCGGAAACTCTTCAAACATTATCGAACGCGATTCAGGGCAAAGCTGCGCGAGGCTCGATTGATTCGCTCGCCGCGGCGAGCTCACCCGTTCGGGTCGCCCATCCATCTCGCTCGACTCCCGTCGGCTCGATTGTCGATCTTGTCGCGTCGTTTGCGCCATTACAGGAAAACGCGACCGAGCGAACGCTTCTCGAATCCTTGCCCCATTCTTTGGAATGGCTCGAGCAGCTGCGCACGGCTGATCGCGACGACGTTCGTGCCGTGCTCGAGAAAATCACTCGAGGCCAAACACTCGACCTGCAACGCTTTGATAACCCGGCCGAAGTTCGCGCGCTCCCGACGGCTGCCGATCTTGACGAATACACATATCTCGTAGCGGGTTGTGTCGGGGAATTCTGGACGCGGCTTTGCTTTCGGCATGTGCGGAAGTTTGCCAGGCTGAGCGAAGAAGAGATGCTCGCACTTGGGAAGCGCTACGGCATGGGACTTCAGTTGATCAACATCCTGCGCGATGCCGGCTCTGATCTTCGAGCAGGGAGATGTTATTTCCCGAATGAAGAATTGGTCGCGGCGCGGATGGACGCGTCACAGATTCTTCGTGAACCGGAGCGATTTCAGCCAATTTATCGGAAATGGCGCGAGAAAGCAGAACATGAAGTCGAAGCCGGAATGCAATATTCGCAAGCCATTCAAAACCGACGTGTCCGAGCAGCGACGGTTCTGCCGGCATTGATCGGGGCACGCACGCTTGCGCTTTTGCGGGACGCGGGCGCAACCGCATTGCATCGCAAGATCAAAGCCTCGCGCCGCGAAGTGCGTGGCATTATTGCCTCGGTCGCGATCACGCTGGCGGCACGGTCACAAATCGACGAGATGTTTCGGCGATTCTCGAAACTGTAGCGGCGGTCTATGACCGCCGAGCGCCGGCGCGACGTTGATGGAGCGCCGCTACCAGAATCACAAAAAATAATTTCGCTGTTTCTCTGTGACCGGTCGTTCCAGGCGTTCCAGCACTTGAAGCATGTCTTCCCAGACTTTCCGTTTTTCCGAAGGCGCCTGGTTTCGCAGCAAATACGCCGGGTGATAAGTAATCATCAACGGCGTCCCGTTGTAAAAGTGCCATCTGCCGCGTAACTCCCGCATCGTCCCGCGCGTCCCGAGCATGCCCTCGACGGCCACGGCGCCGAGCGCGACGAGGACCTTCGGTTGAATAATGTCGATCTGTTCGACCAGATACGGCCGGCAGGTCTGCATTTCGAGTGATGTCGGCGCCCGATTTCCAAACGAGCCGGGCGGCATATCGGGCCGGCATTTGAGAATGTTTGCGATATAAACGTCCTCGCGCGCAAAACCCATCGCCTTGATGATTTTCGTGAGCAATTGTCCGGCGCGTCCGACGAACGGTTCGCCTTGCGCGTCTTCATCCGCGCCGGGCGCTTCTCCGATGAACATGATCTCGGCGTCCGGATTTCCTACGCCGAAAACGGTCTGCGTCCGCGAGCAGGCAAGCTGCGGACACTTCGTGCAAACGCGAACGCGTTCGCGGACCGGCGCGAGCAGCGTGGCCTTATCGGGAGCAATGCGATGCAGGCGCGTGAGAGAGATTCTCGATGCGCGAGGCAATCGATCCTTCGTCTCGCGAATTTTCTCCAGCGCGGCAATCACGAGATCGAGAGCTGGCTCTTGCATCCAGGGCGATCATCCAAAATTTTGCGCACGACCGCAAATCCTTTGATGATGTCGAAATGAACGCCCGGCTTTTGGATTACGATTATGATCTGCCGGCCGAACTAATCGCGCAGCGGCCACTGCCGCGCCGCGACGATTCCCGCATGATGGTTCTGCGCCGTGATGCGCAGAGGATCGAACCTCGACAATTCACCGAATTAAAAACGCTGCTCAATTCCGGAGACCTGCTCGTTCTGAACGACACCCGAGTGCTTCCGGCGAGAAAATTTTCCGATGACGGCGCGATTGAATTTTTGTTTACGCAGCGCATCGGTCCGGCGCGCTGGAAATGTCTGGTCAAGCCGGGCCGAAAAATGCGCCTCGGCGCGACCGCAAAGATCGACAATGCGATTTTGCGCGTCGAGGAAATCTTGCCCGAGGGCGAACGCGTGGTGTCGCTAAATGAAGATGTCGATCTTTATGCCGGCGGTTCAATGCCTTTACCGCCGTACATCGGCCGCGAAAGCGACGCTGAGGACGAGAGACGTTACCAGACGATTTTTGCCGGCGCGCCCGGCGCACTGGCGGCGCCAACCGCCGGCCTCCACTTCACCCAGGAAATCCTGAATGAAATTCCGCACGCATTCGTGACGCTGCATGTCGGCACGGGAACATTTTTGCCGGTGCGATCGGAAAAAATCAGCGCGCATCGCATGCATCCCGAGCAATTTTCTATTTCACCGGTCGCCGCGGCGAAGATCGACAATGCGAAACGCACCCTCGCTGTCGGAACAACGACGGTGCGTGTATTGGAATCGGCGCGTCGGCAAAATGGAAACTTGATTGCGCAAAGCGGCTCAACCGATCTTTTCATTTACCCGCCTTATCAATTCCGGCATGTCGATCTTCTTTTCACTAATTTTCACCTGCCGTGCTCGACGCTGCTCATGCTGGTGTGTGCATTCGCGGGACGGGATTTCGTTCTTGCCGCGTACCAAGAAGCAATCCGCGAGCGCTATCGCTTCTACAGCTACGGCGATTGCATGTTGATCCTGTAGGGGAAGCCGTTGGCTTCCCATGGGACGACAACGTCGTCCCCTACAGATTTTCCTCCTTTGTGTTGTCGTCCCATTGGGAAGCTAACAGCTTCCCCTACAAGTTGGTTGTGTTATTCTTCGCGCCAATGGACGATGTCGATCAACCGAAAGGCGAGCTCGTCATCCAGACGATCGCCATGCCGAAGGACACCAATCCGAACGGCGACATTTTCGGCGGCTGGTTGATGTCGCAAATGGATTTGGGCAGCGGCATTCTCGCTACGAAAACTGCAAATGCGCGCGTCGTCACAGTCGCAATGGAAGGGATGTCGTTCCTTCATCCGGTGCGGGTGGGGGACACGGTGGCGTGTTACGCGCGGGTCGAACGCATCGGCCGCACTTCGATGACTATTCCTGTGGAAGTCTGGGTGACGCGTTACATGACCGGCGAGCAACTCCGCGTGACGCATGGCGTTTTCACTTACGTCGCGGTCGATCATGCCGGGAAGCCGATGCCGGTGAAACACGAGCCGGCTTGATCAACCTGCTATTGCTCACTCTGCGAGTCGCCTGCCGTTACGGATTGTGGCGAAGGCGCATTAACGACGTCGGCGCTGACTTTATTGTCCGAAGGCGCGGAAGCCGGTATGGATGCCCGCGGCGTTTTCATTTTCGATCTTTGACGGTCGCGTGTGTAGCTGCATTTTCTCACGTATTTTTGGTAGGCGAGCTGCTGGCGTCCGCTTTTGGTAAAGTGCGCACAACCGGGCAAGATCAGACAACTGGCCAGGATGACGGCCAATGATTTGAGAATTCGTTCCAGCATTCTTTCTATGGAGCAGAAGTCGTGCGAAGCGACGCCGTCCGCGTCGTGGCGGCTTTGGCACTGCGCTCTTTTCAAGCGACGCTTTCCCCGTTAATTCGAGGCATGCCGCGATTCGCTTATCTCTTCGAGCGGTTTCCGTCGTTTTCGCAGACCTTCTGCTATCGAGAAGTCGCTGAGCTGGATCGCCAAGGCCTGACGCCGCCTGTTTTCTCGATCCGCAAGCCGAAGGATGAGCCACCGCAGGATTGGGACGAGCGCGTGATTGAGCGTGTACACTACCTGCCCGAAGAGGAAGGGTTGCTGAGCGATGTCCGCCGAACTTCCAAAAAAGGAAACCTAAAGGCCGAAATCGTTGCCGTGCTTGATGAATGGGGACGGCGAACAGATTTCCTTCGCCTTTATCAGGCGATTTATATTGGGTTACGCCTGCGCGATCTCGGAATTGACCATGTTCACGCGCACTTCGCCGGTCTCGCCGCCCGCACCGCTTTTTGGATCGACAAGTTTTTCGGCATCAATTTCAGCTTTACCGCGCACGCAAACGACATTTTCGCGCCACGAAACTTCGAGATCGGTCTCGATAAACTTGTCGATGCCGCGCGCGCAGTCATTACCGAGACCGACTACGCGGCGAAGTTTTTGAAAGAACGCTTTCCAAATCGGGCGGACCGAATCCATCGCATTTACAACGGATTGAATCTCGCTGAATTCCGGCGCGCGGATTTTTCGGCCGCATCCCCTTCGATCGTCGCGATCGGCCGTTTGATCGAGAAGAAGGGGTTCGC
>DMCG01000144.1 GCA_003445855.1 Spartobacteria bacterium
ATCTTCAACCACGGCATCACCGCCGCTGCGTTGTTCTACTACGTCGGCTTGCTCGAACAACGCCGCGGGCTTCGCGGCATCGACGATTTCGGCGGACTGATGCAACGAACCCCGTTGCTCTGCGGCTGGATGAGCGTCGCCATGTTTTCGTCGCTCGGTCTGCCCGGACTAAACGGATTCATCGGCGAGTTTCTCATCTTCAAAGGCTCGTTCGCCGTCGCGGCTTCATTCACGGCCGTCGCCGCACTTGGTCTTCTCGTCACGGCCATCGTCTTCATGCGCGCGATGCAAGCGCTCTTCAGCGGTCCACTCGCGGAAAGTTGCAGCGCCTTTCCCGATTTGCGATTGAGCGAGAGGTGGGTCGTCGTTCCCGTCACGCTGCTCATGTTCGCCATCGGCATCGCGCCGCAGTTCGTCTTCAACATCTTCAACACAACCGTCGTTCAGATGACGCGATTGTTTGCCTGATGGGCACGGGAATGAGCAAAGAGATCGTTCCGATCGACCGAATCGCGCAAAGCATCCTCTATCTGCGCGGACACAAGGTAATGCTCGATTTCGATCTGGCCGCGCTCTACGGAGTTGAGACCCGAATCTTGAATCAGGCGGTCAAGCGAAACGCCGCCCGTTTTCCCACTGATTTTATGTTTCAAATCTCCGCTGAAGAGATGGAATTAATATCACAATTTGTGATACCTCGAGCGGAGAAAGGTTCAGAAGGAAGCAAACCAAACTCGTCACAAATTGTGATGAGTTCACGAAAACACCGAGGCAAACGCTACCGCCCTTACGCTTTCACGGAACAAGGCGTGGCCATGCTGTCGAGCGTGCTGAACAGCGACCGCGCGGTGAAAGTAAACATCGCGATCATGCGCGCGTTCGTGAAACTTCGCGAAACGCTTGAAACGAATCGTGAGCTCGCGCGAAAGTTTTCCGAACTGGAAAAGCGCGTCGGCAAACATGACGAAAAGATAGGCGCAATCCTCGAAGCGATCCGGCAATTGATGGCTCCGCCGAAAAAGCCGCGTCGCGAGATAGGATTTCATGTGCGCGAGAAAGCCCCGCGTTATGGGGCGCGCATACGTCGATGATCGCCTGGACCATTTACATTACGTTTGCGGGCGCAGTCGTGCTGCTTTTCATGCCGCGCGTTTTCGCGCGCTGGATCGCGCTCGTAACTACTGTCGCGGGATTCGCGATCAGTTTAGCGACGTTCTTTTGCGACGATGTCGATCTTGCGCACTTCACCACGATCGTGCGCGTTCCGTGGGTGCCGATGCTCGGGATGAATTATCATCTCGCGGTCGATGGCATTAGCCTGACGCTCGCTCTCGTCACCGGCCTGACCGCGGTGAGCGCGGTCCTCTTCTCATGGGACGTCGACCACCGACAGAACGAATTTTTCTTCTGGCTGTTGTTGGTGGTCGGCGCCTCCTACGGCGTCTTTCTCAGCGCCGATTTATTTTTGCTCTTTGTCTTCTACGAGCTCGTGATCTTCCCAAAATATTTTCTCATCGCGATCTGGGGATCGACCAACAAGGAGTACGGCGCGATGAAGCTGACCCTCTATTCCTTCTTCGGCGGCGCGCTTGTCTTCATCGGAATCCTCGCCGCCTACGTGACCGCCGGATCACTCGATTTGCAGCAGCTCGCGCAATTCCAATTCCCGCCGCAACTGCAATCGTGGGCGTTTCCCGTCTTGTTCGTCGGGTTCGCCGTGCTCGCCGGCATCTGGCCGTTACATACCTGGGCACCGACCGGCCACGTCGCCGCGCCGACCGCGGGTTCGATGCTCCTTGCCGGCATCGTCATGAAACTCGGCGCCTACGGCGGGCTGCGCGTCGCGATGAATCTTTTTCCGCAAGGTTTCCACATGTGGAGCAAATGGATCGCCGTTCTTGCGGTGATCGGGATCGTTTACGCCGCGGCCGTGGCGCTGCGTCAGCGCGACCTGAAATTTGTCATTGGCTATTCGAGCGTGAGCCACATGGGTTTCGTGCTGCTCGGGCTGGCCACGGCCAACGCGCTCGGCGTCTCGGGCGCAGTGCTGCAAATGTTTTCGCACGGCGTGATCGCAGCCCTGCTCTTCGCCGTGGCCGGACGCATGGTGTATCGCCGCACTCACACGCGCGACCTCGACGAGTTGTCGATCTTAGGACTGAGCCGCGCGATGCCGTTCGCCGCGTTCTCATTTGTCATTGCGTCGGCTGCCTCGATGGGAATTCCCGGGTTCAGCGGATTCGCCGCCGAAATCACGATCTTGATCGGCACATGGAAAACTTTTCCAATCGCGGTATGGATCACCGGCGCCGGCATGGTGCTCGTCGCCGCGTTTACGCTGCGCGCGTTGAAGAAATCTTTCTTCGGCGACAGCCAATCGGCTGATTCTTTTGCCGCTGAGCCGATCACGTTTGCAGAAAAATGCGGAGCCGGCTTGCTCATGTTCGCAACGCTCGCGGTTGGACTTTATCCCAAACTGCTGCTCGATCGCATCGTGCCCGCGGTCGAAGCGATGAGGTTCTTGAAATGATGGAATTCTCGCCCGCAAAAGCTGTAGCCGCC
>DMCG01000052.1:0-6386 GCA_003445855.1 Spartobacteria bacterium
TACTGTTACGCGCGGCCGACACACGAATATCTCGGGTTTTCCGCAGGACTCGATTTCGAGAGCAAAATCATGGTGAAAACGGACGCGCCGGAATTATTGCGAGCGGAACTGGAATCGCCGCACTGGCAACCGCAAGTGATCGTGATGAGTGGTGTGACCGATCCGTATCAGCCGGTCGAGAAACAGCTGCAGATAACACGAGGCTGTCTTGAAGTGCTCGCGAAATTTCGCAATCCGGTTGCGATCATTACGAAGAACCGGCTCGTGACGCGAGATGTCGATCTTTTGCAGGAGCTGGCGAAGTTCAACGCGGCCGCGGTGAATATTTCGGTTACTTCGCTCGATCCAAAACTGCAGCGTGTGCTCGAACCGCGCACATCTTCGCCCGAAGCGCGTTTGGATGCGGTCAAGCAACTTCGCGCTGCGGGGATTCCTGTCGGAGTGATGGTGGCGCCGATCATTCCGGGACTAACCGATCATGAAGCGCTAAAAATCCTGGAAGCATGCGCGAAAGCCGGCGCGCAATTCGCCGGCTACACGATCGTGCGTTTGCCCTGGGCGGTCGCGCCGCTTTTCGAGCGCTGGCTCGAACAACACTTTCCCGATCGCAAAGAGAAGGTGCTCGGTCGAATCCGGCATCTGCGCGGAAACGGCCAGTTGAACAATTCAAAGTGGCATACGCGCATGACCGGCGAAGGAATTTTTGCCGAACAAATCGCCTCGCTCTTCGAAGTCGGCTGCCGGCGTGCTGGGATTGGCAAACGACCTCAGCTTTCCACGGCCTCCTTTCGAAGATCGACAACCCAACTCGATCTGTTTCGTTAGCACACGACGGCTCGCGAAATTGTAGGGCGTTTCTGTGAAACGCCATGTTTTAGATTGGCGTCTGACACAGACGCCCTACAACTCGATCTGCTCGCAAATCGCAGCTCAGGTACTTACCGCACGCGGCTGTTTAGCCAACGTGACTTTGCCCAGGATCGACAGCATCAATACGCCGCCGATGAGACCGAAGGGCGCCATGAAATAAAAATAGCTACCCCAGCTTCGGTCGAGCAAAGCACCGAGAAAAACACCGGCGAGACTGCCGCCAAAATATTGGAAGGAATCGATCGGCGAGCAGGCCATTCACAATTTGGCCGCAGGCGTAGGCGAGGAGCGCAGTGGTGATGATCTTGCCCATGTGCGCTTTCGTAAATCCGAACTCGCCGCTGATCGCACTATTGGCGATCGATAAGTTGTAACGACACATGTAGAACGACGTGTAAAGCAGGCCCACAAAGGCCCAGTTCAAACCGCGTCGCGCGCGAAAACCGGGCGGGTGCGGCACGAGAATTGGCGCGCTACCGGACTCAGTCATACGAGTGAGGATGCGCTTAAAAAATCCGCAGGCGCAATCGAATGATTTCGGGGTGCGCCGCGTTATGAAATCCAGATCGTCTTGGCGTTGACGAACTCGCGGATTCCCATCGCGCCAAGTTCGCGGCCGAAACCGGAACGCTTTACGCCGCCAAACGGCAACCTTGGATCCGACGCGACCATGGCATTGATGAAAACCATTCCCGCTTCGAGCTCCGACGTGAACAGCTCCTGTTCCGCGCGATCGTTCGTCCAGGCGCTCGCGCCCAATCCGAAAGAGGTGCCGTTTGCAATTTCCACTGCCTCGTCTGCATCTCGTACGCGAAAAACGGATGCGACCGGGCCGAAAACTTCTTCACGATAAGCGGGTGAGTCGCTCGGTACATCGACAAGAACAGTCGGCTCGTAAAAATAACCGCGGCCATGAATCCGATTTCCGCCGGTCAATAATTTCGCGCCGGCCGCGATCGATTTCTGAACCTGATTATGAACGCCGAGAAGAATCTGTTCCGTCGCCAGCGGACCGATCTCGGTCGTCTCGTCGAACGGGTCGCCGATTTTCAACTTGCGCATGCGTTCCACAAATTGTTGCAGGAATTCGTCGTAAATCTTGTCCGCAATTAAAAATCTCTTTGCCGCGATGCATGATTGTCCGCTGTTGATTGTGCGCGCTTTGATCGCAGTTGAAAGCGCGGTTTCGAAATCGGCGCTCGGCATGACAATGAAGGCATCGCTGCCGCCGAGCTCGAGCACGCTTTTTTTGATCTCGCGCGCAGCTACGCTTGCGACCGCACTGCCGGCACGCTCGCTGCCGGTAAGCGTGACCGCTTTGACCCGTACATCGACAATCACTTTCTCGACCTCTTCCGCTTCAATCAGCAGCGTTTGAAAAATACCTTCGTCGAAACCGGCGCGGCGAAAAATTTCCTCAATCGCGAGTGCGCATTGCGGCACGTTGGCCGCGTGCTTGAGCAGTCCCACATTTCCAGCCATCAGCGCCGGCGTCGCGAACCGAAATACCTGCCAGAAAGGAAAATTCCACGGCATGATTGCGAGAACTGGGCCAAGCGGCTCATAACGCACGTAACTTCGCGCCGCGTTCGTCTGCGCGGCCTCGTCTCCCAAAAATCGCTCAGCGTTCTCGGCGTAAAATCGGCAAACGCGCGCGCATTTCATGATTTCATCCACCGCGTCGCGAAACAATTTTCCCATCTCCAGCGTGATTGTTCGGGCGAGTTCTTCCTTCTCCTGCTCGAGCAACGAGGCCGCCGCCATCAGGAGCTGCGCGCGTTTGACAAACGGTTCTCGCCGATGGTGCGCAAATGCTCGGTCCGCGCGTTTCAATCGCTTTTCGATTTCGTTGTCGTCAAAGGCGGAGAACTCCTTCAGCTTCTCGCCGGTAGCCGGATTGATCGACGTGATGGCCATTGTCGATCTTATAACCGCAGACCTTTTGGAATCAAAGCGCGGTCGAGCAAATCGAACACCGATTGCACAAGCAACGCCAGGAGCGCGGCCGGAATTGCGCCCTGTAAAATCGTCGCGTGATCGTTCAAATTCAATCCGCTCAAGATTGGCTCGCCCAGACCACCGGCGCCGATTAACGCCGCCAGTGTGGCTGTGCCGATATTAATCACGGCGCTGGTTTTTATTCCCGAGAGGATCGAGCGTGACGCCATCGGCAAGTAAATTTTTCGAAGTCGCGCCACCGGCTCGAGCCCGAGCGCAATCGCGGAATCGCGGATCGGTTGCGCGATGTCCTGTAGACCCGAGGCGGTGTTGCGAACAATTGGCAGAAGTCCATAAAGAAAAAGCGCGGCGATGGCGGTGCGCGCACTGATTCCAAAAAACGGCACTGGAACAAGAAGGGCAAGCAGTGCAAGCGATGGAATTGTTTGCACGACGCTGGCGAAGCCGAGAATGGCATGGCCAATCCCACCGCCGCGACTGGCGAGAATCCCGAGCGGAACGCCGACAATCACCGATAAAAGCAAAGAGATGCCGGCCAGCTCGAGATGCCGCAGCGTCCAGCGCGCAAGTTTGTGCGGGAACGATTCGCCGGCAGCGCTCGTCGATGTCGCGCCGCTGCCAAAATATAAGCTCGCCGCTCTCGTGTAATTTTTCGTGCGTTCGGCTTCGGCGTTGAGGCGGGTCATGCGCGCTTCATCCAGCGTGCCTTCGAGTTTGCGCAACACGGCAATTGTCGATGTTGGCAATGAAAGACGAAATAAAAACACTGCCTCGTAGCGCGGGAAAAACTGGCGATCGTCTTCCAGCACAACGAGATCGTTCTCGCCGATTTTCGCGTCGGTTGAATAGGCGTCTTTGACGTCGATCGAGCCTTTGGCCAGCGCCGCGTAGCCCAGCGCGTGATCAATTCCGATGACGTTCTGTTGCGGAAGTTGGTAACGTTCGCGCAGCGGCTGCCATCCATCATGTCGATCTAAGAACTCATGGGTGAGCCCAATTTTCAGTTCCGGGTGTTTTTGCAAATCGCTGATCGTGCGCAGAGAGAGCCGTTGCGATTCATCGCGACGCATGACGACCGCGTAAGTGTTGTTGAACCCGAGAGGCTCCGTAATTCCGATGCCGAACCTCGCGAGCGCGCCGCGAATTTCCTGAATCGATAATTGCCGGTCCGTTTTCAGGATCTCTTGCGCAATCGTCCCGGTATATTCCGGGTAAGCATCGATTTGCGCGCCGCGCAGCGCTTCCCAAAGAATGATCGTGCCTCCCATCCCTTGGCGATGTTCGGCAACGATTCCCGAATCGTTCAAAGCACGCCTGGCGATTTCACCGAGCACATAAGACTCGGTAAATTTTTTTGAACCGATAATGATCGGATCAGCAAGAAGTGCAGAAGATTCAAAAATCAGGAAAGCAGGAACACAGGAAAAAAAGAAAAGCCTTCTCTTCCATCGTCGGAATGGAATGTTCCCTTCCTGTTTTCCTGCTTTCCTGATTCGTCTCATAAAATTGCGAGGCTTCTTTGCGCGTTGAGAAATTCCGAAACGAAAGCGTCGGCGGGTTTTTCGCGAAGATCGACAATCGAACCTTGCTGAACAATTCGGCCTTCGTTCATGAGCACGATTTTGTCGCCGAGATACGCTGCCTCCGCGAGATCATGCGTGACCAAAAGCGCTGTTTGCTGCAAGCGCGAAAAAATCTCCTTGAGATCTTTTTGTAAAGAAGCGCGCACCAGTGGATCGAGCGCGCCGAGGGGTTCATCGAGAAGCAGTAATTCGGGCGAAAGCATCAGGGAGCGCATTAAACTGACGCGTTGACGCTGGCCGCCGGAAAGTTCGACTGGATATCTGGCGAGCAGATTTTCAGAAAATCTTGTCAGCTCGCACAATTCCGAAAGCCGTTCGCGCATTTCGTCAGCGGCTTTTCCAAGATGACGCGCCATCAGGAGAACGTTTGCGCGGGCCGTGAGATGAGGAAACAAACCGCCTTCCTGAATGACGTAACCGATGCGGCGGCGCAACATGTCGATGTTGTCGGGCGTGATCGGCGCGCCATCGAAATCAACTGTACCGGCGTCAGGCTCAATCAGGCGAATAATGAGCCGGAGCAGTGTCGATTTGCCGCAACCGCTTGGTCCAATCAGGACCGTGGTTTTGCCGCGCTCGACCGAAAAATTTGCCGGATGCAGCGCCGTAGTGCCGGCAAAACCTTTCGCAACATCGACAAGTTGAACCAGGGCGCTCATTTCTTTTGTAGTCGCTTCGCTCTGCGAAGCGCGACGCGCAAGTGCCAAGCGACACACGCGTTGCGCCGCCCGGTGGGCGGCGGCTACAGTTTCAGGGTGAAATAAAAAACGCCAAACAGGCGCGCATCGTCCGTCCATATTCTGGCAAAGTCGAATCCTGCGCCGTCTGCGAGTGCGGTGAAACCTTCCGGAGTGTATTTGTAGGAAAATTCCGTGATGATTCTTTCGCCACAACGAAAATGGAACTCACGATCCGCGACGTGAACAGTCTGATCGATCTCGCTGATGAGATGCATCTCAATTCGACCAACACTTGAATTGTAAATGGCGCGGTGCCGCCATCGCTCCAAATCAAAATCCGCGTCAAGCTCACGATTGGCGCGCCTGAGCAAGTTCAAGTTAAACTGCGCAGTCACGCCCTGACTGTCGTTATAGGCGCGCTCCAGAACATCAGAATCTTTTTGCAGATCGACGCCGATTAGAAGTCCACCGTCTTTGCCGCAAAGATCGACAATGCGTCGCAAAAATTCCGTCGCTTCGCTCGGCTCAAAATTACCGATGGTCGATCCGGGAAAGTAAACAATGCGGCGCGCCGGTATTCGAAGCGGATCGGGCAAATCAAACGGCTGCAAGTAATCGGTGCAGACGGGCAGGATTTTCAGTTGTGGAAATAGTTGATGAAACAGCGCGGTGGACTGCCGCAGTTGCTCCTTCGAAATGTCGATCGGGATGTAAACGGCCGGCGCCTCCAACTCTTCCAGGAGAATACGCGTCTTCGTCCCAGCCCCGGTGCCAAGACCAATCAGCTCGCAACGCGCGCCGATGCACTGTGCCATTTCGTGAGCGTGAAGCCGAAGAATCGCGGTCTCGGTTCGAGTAACATAATATTCCGGCAGCTCGCAGATTTTTTGAAACAATGCCGCGCCACGCTCGTCGTAAAAATATTTGCATGGCAGCGTGCGCGGCGTGCGCGACAGGCCGGCGAGCGTTTCAGAAAGAAAATCCGATTTCGCCGGCTCGAGATCGAGCACAGCGAGCCGGCCGGGCTCGTGGTTCATGAAAGATCGCGCGCGAGCCGAATTCCTGTGAATTGCCAGCGCTTCTCGGGCTGAAAAAAGTTGCGATAGGTGCGGCGAATATGACTGCGCGACGTGGCACACGAGCCGCCGCGCAGGACGTATTGGTTGCACATGAACTTGCCGTTGTATTCGCCGAGTGCGCCGGGAGCGGCCCGGTAGCCGGGGTAGGGGGAATAGGCGCTGCGCGTCCATTCCCAGACGTCGCCAAATATTTGGGCAAGATGTCGATCTTGCGC
>DMCG01000052.1:6690-6977 GCA_003445855.1 Spartobacteria bacterium
CAATCAAACGCGGCACGTTCCCATTCGAACTCAGTCGGCAAACGCGCGCCGCTCCAATTTGCAAACGCGTCGGCTTCAAAATAACTGATGTGCGTGACCGGCTCCGATTCATCAACCGGTCGAAAACCGGAGAGTGTGAAATTCCACCACGCGCCGTCGCGCTTGACCCAGTAAAGCGGCGCTTGCCAGCGTCGTTCGTTCACCGTCATCCAACCCAACGACAGCCAAAATTCGGAGCACGTGTAACCACCGGCATTGATAAATTCGAGATACTCGCCATTAGTAAC
>DMCG01000052.1:7221-7820 GCA_003445855.1 Spartobacteria bacterium
CCGGAGCCGTCGTGACCGATCTCGGCGGTTGTTTCTTCGAAGTCGATGAAGTTCATCGGCGCAGCGTTTGCTGAGACGATGTCGATCTTGCGCTCGCGAAAAACCGGATAGAGCGGATTCTGCGCGAAAACATGCTTGATGTCGGTGATGAGCAGCTCCTGATGCTGTTGTTCGTGATGGATACCGAGAATTACGATCGGCTCGATCTCCGCAAAAAGTTTTTCATCCGCCCGCGAAATGAGATTGTCGATGTACGAATCGACGGATGAACGATAGCGGTGCGTTTCTTGAACGGTCGGACGCGAGATCAAGCCGCGCAGGTCGCGCCTGTGCATGTCGCCGGCGGCATTGTAATAGGAATTAAATAGATAAGCGTACTGCGGGACCTCGGCGCGATAGGACGTAACCCATTTTTTCAAAATGAACGTTTCAAAAAACCAGGTGGTGTGAGCGACGTGCCATTTCGTCGGGCTGACGTCGGGCATCGATTGCACGACGCAATCTTCCGGCGCGAGGCTCTCGCAAAGTCGCGTAGTGAAATTCCGAACCTCGTGGAAGCGCGCGAGAAGTTGCTCCGCGCGCGACGAAATTCCGCGCGA
>DMCG01000166.1:0-3943 GCA_003445855.1 Spartobacteria bacterium
CTGGCGTTTGTCGATCACGCCGAATGGCTGCGGCAAATCGCGCCGCGCACCTTTGGTTGCCATGTGCAGGATTGCATTTGGCCGGCACAGGATCATCAGCCGCCTTTTGCCGGTGATGTCGATCTTGCGAAACTTGTTCCGCTCCTGCCGCGCGAGTGCGTTTTGGTTTGGGAAATGAGTCCTCGCAAAACCGCCGGGGAAATCCGACGCTCGGTCGAAGCTTGGAAAAAACATTTCGGCGCATGAAAAAAATTCTGCTCACGTTTTTCCAACTCGCGGTCACGATCGCGGTGCTGATCTGGGTTTATCACGATCCGATCAAACGCGCGCAGATGCGTGAGGCACTCCAGCATGCGCGTTACTATTGGGTCGCAATCGGCATTCTCGCATACGTGGTGGTGGAAGTGGCCGCCGCATTTCGCTGGCACGTTCTGCTCAAGGTCCAGGGCATTCGTCTAAGTTTTCCGCGGCTGTCCGGCTTGTTTCTGATCGGCATGTTTTACAACCAATTCCTGCCCGGTGGTACTGGCGGCGATATCATCAAGAGCTACTTCCTGCTCAAGGAAACGCCGGACAAAAAAGCAGGGGCGTTGCTCGCGGTCGTGTTCGATCGGTTGATCGGTCTCGTCGCGCTGGTCAGCATCACCGGCCTGCTCGTGGTCGTGCGGTATCAGTGGCTTTCGCAGACGCCCGAAACCCGACGGTTGCTTTGGATTCTGCTCGTGCTCCTCGGCAGCTCAATCGCCGGATTGCTCGGAACGTTTGTGATCAGCGGATTCAATTTAGTTCACTTCTTGCCGGAAAAATTTCCCGGTCGCGAAAAACTGATCGAAGTCTCCGCCGCCTACCAGCTCTACGCGCGACATTGGCGCGCGACTCTCGTGGCGTTTGTATCGTCGCTCGTCGCCCATCTCGCCACCTTCACCACTTTTTTGTGCGCTGCCTACGCGCTGCGCGCCGGCGTGATGCTGGTCGATTTCTTTGCGGTAATGCCAATTGAACGCACGATTTCGGCGCTGCCAATCAGCTTCGCCGGTGTCGGTCTTCGCGAGAAAGTCTTGCAGATCATGCTCCATGGCCTCTGCGGAGTTCCGGAATCGGTTGCGGTGCTCATCGGCTCACTCAGTTTTCTCATCCTCCTCGTTTGCTGTGCGCCAGGTGGGATCGTCTATTTCTTTTACAAGCCGAGCGGGGTAGCTGCTCACGTGAAACTGCGCGAAATGAAAGAGGAGGTGGCCACACTTGAGCACGAGATCAGCAAACAGGATTAAGCGCCAGCGATCACGCGATCGATCAACGCGCCGCCCATTTGTCAGTGCGACCTTTGCCATGACCGTTGATGGAAAAATCACGACGCGAAATTTTTCACCGGTCGATTTCACGTCGCGCGAAGACAAGCTGCACTTGTTTCGGCAGCGCGCACTCGCCGACGCAGTATTGGTCGGTCACACGACAGTCGAACGCGACAACGTCCGGCTCGGTTTGCCTCAAGCGGATTTGCGCGAAGCGAGAATCGCGCGCGGTCAGACGCCTTACCCGATTCGCGTGACCGTGTCCAACGAAGGAAGGATCGACAATCAACTTAAGATCTTTCAAACCGATATCTCGCCAATCCTTATTTTTTCGACCACGCGGATGCCGCGGAAATTTCAGGCGGCGCTTCGTGAAAAAGCGACGCTGCATTTAACAAAATCCCCACATGTCGATCTTGCCGCGATGCTGCGGAAGCTGCGCAGCGAATACAACGTGCGGACGGTCGCTTGTGAAGGCGGCGCGACGCTTTTCCGCTCGCTTCTTGAGCGCGGTCTGGTCGACCAGCTCAATCTCACGATCGCGCCTTATCTGTTTGGCGGAGCCAACGCACCGACTCTCACCGGTCTGAACAAAACATTTCTGCCCGCCAGCGTCCATTGTTCGCTCATCGACATGCGCGTGATCGGCGATGAATGCTTTCTGACGTATCGCATCAAGCGAAAGACAAAATTGTAGGGCGGCGATCTTCGCTGCGATGTCTCTGTCAGCCCGCGGAAAACTTTCCGTCCAAGGGAACGACTGCTAAACTAGCGAGCAATGCGCTTGCGCGGGATCGTTTCGTTCAACGTAATCTTTGCTCTCCTCACCATTTCCGTTCTCGCGGAAGCGGTCGTGGAGGGACGAGTGGAATTACCAAAATCGCATTCGGCGACGGTCATGGCGAAACGCTACGAAATCGTCACGACCGGCGGCGTCCTCGCGACGCAGCCGCCGCTCGCGGTGGTGTACCTCGATGGCTCTTTTTCGAAATCGACTTCGCCGCCGACGAAACAGATCGCGCAAAAAGATTTGGCTTTCCTTCCATCACTCCTGCCAGTGCAAGTCGGGACAAGAGTGGAATTCCCGAACCTCGACGATACCTATCACAGTATTTTTTCATACTCGCCCGCGAAACGGTTTGATCTCGGCCGCTATCGTCCAGATGAAAGACCGATTCCGTCAGAGGTTTTTGAGATACCGGGGCTGGTGACGCTTCGCTGCGATATTCACGAGCACATGCGTGGGCTTATTCTCGTCCTCGATACTCCCTATTTTGTGGTGACAGATGCCGAGGGGCGATTTCGATTAAACAGACTACCTTCCGGGCACTACACGCTCAAAGCGTGGATCGACAGCAAAACGACGCGGGAAAAACCCGTGGAACTCAAGAGTGGCGCGACGCTACACGTCGATTTCCCATGATCTCCGGAACCAAGCGAAACAAACGGGCCGTGGCGAGTTTCCGGACGAAATTGCTAGCCGGAATGATGTTCGTCGTGTCAGCAATGACAGCTCTCGGGCTTTACTTCGCTCAACGCGACGTCGCAGCAAATGAAGAGCGCGATTTGCAGCAGAATTTTCAAGCCGAACTTTCCTCGCTGCACAAACTGCAGGAATTACGCCACGCGTCGCTGGCGGAACGTTGCCGCGCGCTCGTGGCGAAGCCGCGAATTCACGCCGCGCTGGAAGACAACGCTCTCGATTTATTATATCCGAGCGCGAAAGACGAATTGCGCGATTTGATGGAAGGCGAGGAGGCGTCCCCGGAGCAAGCAACGGGCTCGCTTCACGCGAGATTCTATCGTTTTCTAGATAGCACCGGTGCCGTTCTGCTGCCGCCAAATTCGAAAGATGTCGGAGAGCTGAGCAAGGATGCAGAAGCACAATTGGCCTTACACAAATTACCCGAGACGCAAGAAATCGGTTATGTCACGGAAAATGCCGATGCGGAAATGGCGGATGAGGTAATAGCCGTACCTATTTTTTCCACCGAGACAGGTGACATCATTTCCGCGCTCGTCGTCGGATTCCAACCTTTCGAGCTTGCCGGTGAACACGGCGGCGTAGGATTGAAAATAGGCATTTGGGTGAATGGCCGGCTCTATTTGCCGTCGCTCTCGAAATCCGCGCAGGCCGCCCTCGGTGGCGAAATAACCAACGCGGTCACGAAGTCCGATCGTGGGCAAAGCCATCTTGCTGTCACCGTGAACGGCGCGCCGCATCTTTTGTTTTATAAGCGACTCAATCCGGGCTCGCTCTTTCCGCCCGCGTACGAAATTTGCATTTACCCGCTCGCCGGTTCGATGGCGCGACTGCATCGGCTGCGCTGGCAAATTGGCGGTGCGGGTGTGTTGCTTTTGCTTGGCGGCTTTGTTGCCAGCAATTTCATCGCGGCCCGTCTCTCGGCGCCGGTCGAGAAACTGGCGGTGGATTCGGAGAAAAACCGCGCACAGCGAAAGCGCGCCGAAGCCACGCTCGCCACGACCAGTGAGGAATTGAAAAGATCGACAAGGTATTCCGCCGATGCCTCGCATCAGTTGAAGAGCCCGGTGACTGTTCTTCGCGCGGGTCTGGAAACTCTGCTGACGCGCGAAGACTTCAAACCCGAGGTTTATCACGAGCTCTCTGCGCTGCTTCACCAGACTCACCG
>DMCG01000166.1:4292-4444 GCA_003445855.1 Spartobacteria bacterium
TTGACCGGAGTGATCGATGACTTGCTTCTCCTCTCGCGCATTGACGCCGGTCATCTCCAGCTCGAATCCGAGCCGGTGAACCTGAGTCAGCTCATCGAGGAATGGCTCGATGATCTCGGCGCGCTGCCCGATTCGGTCGAGGTCAAGATCGA
>DMCG01000040.1:0-2112 GCA_003445855.1 Spartobacteria bacterium
GGTACGAAGACGCGGCCTACTGGATCCCCGTCAATGTGGAACGCGCGCAAGATCTTTGGCTGGATCGCACTCCGCCACTGCGCATTCTCGATCTTGGCTGCGGCGCCGGCTATTTTCTCCACGTCTGTCGATACTTCGGACACCACGGACTCGGACTCGATACCGACGACGAGCCACTTTTCCGCGGCGCGACCGCCCTTCTTGATGTTCGTCGCGTGATCTCAAAAATCCATCCGCGAGTCCCCCTGCCCGATCTCGGAGAAAAGTTTGACCTCGTGACCGCGCATCGCGTTTGCTTTCACCGCATAGATCGCGCGGCGGACAATGACTGGAACGAGTGGAAGCCGGCAGACTGGAAATTTTTTATTAACGACGTCCGCGCGCGATTTCTTACGCCGGATGGCCGCCTGCTCCTGGATTTCAATCCGCGCCGCGACGGATCTTCGTTTTTCACGCCGGAGCTGCGCGCTCTTTTTCTGGCTCAAGGCGCACGCATCTTCCGCTCGAAAGCACTGTTTGCGGCCGATCCAAAACAGCGTCCGCGCTTCAAACAAACCAAACGGTAGGGCGCGGCGGCCGGTCGCCCCGGCGCACAAGATCGACATTTTGTAGGGGAAGCCGTTGGCTTCCCATGGGACGCTGGCAGCGTCCCCTACAGTTTCCAGTCGGCGCAATCCCAACCGAGCAACTGCTCGAGCTTTGCGATGTCGTCCGCGAAAATGTTGTAAAGAAAAACTCGTTCCTCCCAATTCATCGCGCGCTGGTACGGCACCACATTTCTGTCTTTGCTTTGGAACGAGATCAGTGGCTCTACGCCTAAAAACGAAAAGATGGAATCCAGCGTTTCGTGTTGCTGCTGTCGAAATTTGTCGAACTTGATGATCATTATTTGTTCTCGTGAAAAGAATTGAAAGAAGCGCTCGAGTTGTTGCGCATAAAATCCTCGATCGACATAGGCGAAGCGGCGGGCTTCCAGCGGCGGCGCGCCGGCAATACGCGATTTTTCCTCTTTCACCGCGCCGAAGAAATCCAACGGCTCGCGGCCTTTGAAGCGTTGCATGTTCCAATGGGCAAAAGCGCGCTCCACTGGATTTCGCAACAGTATGAGCAGTTTAATTTGCGCATTGTATTTCCAAATGCGCTCCGCCGCGGGTTTCCAATACAAATAACTCGGGCTGCACTCACCGGCGATTGTCGATCTTCCGACCGGCGGAAAATGCCGATGCAGCAAATCGTAATCAACCGTTGCGGAAAAAAGTTCGTCATCATCGAAGAAATGCGTTTCCTGCTGATCGCCCATGGTAATGCGCGGATGTTTCTGCAAGAAATAATATAGCGCCGTCGTTCCCGATTTTTGCGCGCCGGCCAGAATGAAATCCAACTTGTCGATTTTGTGCCGTCGTCTAATCCCGAGCATCGACCAACTTATAATCAATGGCGGAGCAGTTGTCGCGTTTCCACCGCCGCTTTATGCTGACCAATGGTTACCGCGTTCTCAATTTCACGCAAACTCCTTCCGTTCATCGCTGCCTGCGCAGTTGTTTCATCGGTGTCGGCCGATGAAGGCATGTGGTTGTTCAACAATCCGCCGCTGAAACAATTTAAAGAGAAATATCAATTCGAGCCGACGCCGCAATGGCTCGAGCATCTGCAAAAATCGAGCGTGCGTTTCAACTCCGGCGGCAGCGGTTCGTTCGTCTCCGCGAATGGACTTGTCATCACGAACCATCACGTCGGCGCGGACGCGTTGCAGAAAGCGTCGAGCGAGCAGCACAATTACCTGAAAGAGGGCTTTTACGCGAAAACGCGCGACCAAGAAATCAAATGCGCCGATCTCGAGCTCAATGTTTTAATGTCGATTGAAGACGTGACTGCGCGCGTTAACGGCGCGGTGAAACAAGGCATGTCCGCCGACGCCGCGGCGGCCGCGCGCACGAGCGCGATTGCGCAGATCGAGAAGGAAAGCAAAGAGAAAACCGGTTTGCGCTCCGATGTGGTGACACTTTATCAAGGCGGCGCGTCTCATCTTTATCGTTACAAACGCTACGATGATGTTCGCATTGTCTTCGCGCCCGAACAGCAAATGGCGTTTTACGGCGGCGATCCCGATAA
>DMCG01000040.1:2377-2819 GCA_003445855.1 Spartobacteria bacterium
GCCGGCCAAGATCGACAATTTCCTCAAGTGGAATTCGAAGGGGCCAAGCGATGGTGAACTGACTTTCGTTAGCGGCAGTCCGGGCCGCACCGACCGGCAGGAAACGATTGACGAACTGGCTGATCGACGCGACCGCGAAGTCCCGAATTGGCTGCGCATGTTCAATCGGCGCGAAGTCATGTTGACGGCGTGGGGACAACGCTCGTTCGAAAACGCCCGGCGTTGTCGCGATGATCTTTTTGGCGACCAAAATAATCGCAAACGTTACGACGGCTACGTCGCTGCGCTGTTCGATCCGGAAATCTGGAGCGCAATCGAAGCGCGCGAGAAGAAATTGCGCGATGCGATTTCGCGTGACCCGAAGCTAAGATCGACAACGGAGCCGGCGGGAGCCCAGCGACTTGGACGGGCCAGCCCGAGAGGGTATGCGAGGCGGGAGCCA
>DMCG01000045.1 GCA_003445855.1 Spartobacteria bacterium
ATGCGCCCTTGGCTTAACGCGACGGAAACAAGCTTCGCGCTTGTCCTAGCTCGCGTGCGTTACCTCGCTACGCGCTTGATCTCATGCATCGTAAGCGGCTTACGATGCATGTTCCAAATCTTGGATCGACAATTGCGAAGCAATTAGAAAGTCGAAAGGCTAAAGTAGAAAATCAGAACCGGATAAGGTGATTCTGCACTTGCCGTGATCTCGGCGGCATAGTCTCATTGCTGCTTCCGCCGATGGCAGCCAACACTTCTAACGGTCCCCCGCACGTGATCGTCCGCGGCGCTGCGGCTGGGTTTGCGCAAGAAATTCAAATCGGTCCGCATCGTCTCGCTGCCGATGAACCGGTGGCTTTCGGTGGGACAGACACGGGGCCGTCTCCGTACGATTTTCTCCTGGCCGCGCTCGGCAGCTGCACCTCGATGACCATCTCGCTGTATGCGCGACGCAAGGGCTGGCCACTCGAAAATGTAACCGTTTCGCTGCACCACTCGAAAATTCACGCGACCGATTGCGCCGAGTGCGAGACCAAGGTGGGAAAGATCGACCGGATCGAGCGCGAGATTCAACTCACCGGTGCCCTAACGAGCGAACAACGCTCAAAATTAATGGAAATCGCCGACCGCTGCCCGGTCCATCAGACGCTCACATCGGAAATCAACATCCGAACTCGAGCGGTCTGAGTGAAGTCGCATCACGCACTTCATCATCCATCATAAGCGGCTTACGATGCATCCGCGTCTGAGCATTATGAAAACAATTTAGGCAGCACGTTGGCGCTTGGTTACTCGATCGCGTGGACGGAGATTTCAAAGAGGGGTGAAAACCTCTGCTATTTCGCCGCGCGGCAGGCGCGCGACCTGCTGTAAAGGCAATATGACTTTCGCGCGCCTTACCACCGTCACTATCGCGGCACTTCTTCTCTTCATTCCCGCTTTCGCACACGCGCAACTCTTTGGTTGACTACGATGCCCGATGAAATAACTATCCCATATCTATGAAAATGATTCCCCTCGCAACCCCTTCAGTCAAAACCCTCGTCCACGCGGACAAAGCGGCCCGAAGAACCCGTGCCCGCAAGTCGGATGCGGCGTTCGCGGCGGCATTGATCGTTTCCGGACTGCTCGCTACCTCCTGGTCGGCGGTGGCCCAAACCATTTTTCTGGGTGAGGCGGGGAACGTTACCATTTTGGGCGCCTCAACGGTCACCAATACTGGCCCGACGATCGTTGTCGGGAATCTGGCGCTGAGTCCTGGGAGCTCCGTTACTGGATTCCCGCCCGGAGTGGTGGTCAACGGGACTATTCACATCAATGACGCGCTGGCCAACCAAGCTCATGCCGATGCCTTTACGGCTTACAACCAACTGTTCGCCGAGAATAACCCTTTGACGAATACCAACTTAACGGGATTGGATTTAGGCGGTTTGACGCTCACGCCCGGGGTCTATCATTTCGATACCTCCGCTCAATTGACCGGAACGCTCAAGCTAGACACCGGAGGGAACCCCAATGCCCCCTTCCATTTCCTGATCGGCTCCACCCTGACCACGGCCTCCGGCTCCATGGTCATGTTGCTTAATGGCGGTTCGACTAACGTATTCTGGCAGGTCGGCAGTTCAGCCACCATCGGCACCGGCACCAAGTTTTTCGGAAATATCATTGCCTTACAAAGCATCACCTTAACCACCGGGGCCACTCTCGATGGGAAAGCCTTGGCGATTAATGGAGCCGTCACGATGGACACCAATGTGGTCAATGGCTCGGGCGTCACGATTCCGGTTCCCCCGGGCGTCACGATTCCGGGTGAACCGATTGCGATTGCACGCTTGATCGCGCCGGAAGAGCTGGCCTCGATTTTCGAGATCAAGTTTGCCCTCGACACCTTGGAAGGGACCAACTTGATACAGCGCATGGATGACATTCGCGCAGGCTCAAACGGTTTTTGCGCGGCCGGATATGCGCCCCAGGTGACCACCCAAGGCTATAGCAAGGGCTTCGATGGCAAGGCTGTGCTGGACAAGAATCCAGCGCCGGCTTTTGTTCCGGCGCCCGAGAACCGCTGGGGAGTATTTGTCACTGGCGCAGGTGAATATGTGAATGTCGGCAACGAGGATGACAATGCCCACGGCTATGAAATCGCAAACGGTGGCGTGATCCTGGGCGTCGATTACCGACTGTTGCAGAATCTCGCCGTCGGCATTTACGGCGGATACGAGGCCGCCCGGGCCGATTTGGTTGACAACGGACGCTTAACGATGGAGGGGGGCAACGCCGGTGCATTTGCCACCTATTTCTGCGGCGATTTCTATGTCGATGTTGCTGGCGGTGCCGGTTGGAATAGCTATGACACGCGGCGCACCGCGCTGTTGGGTGATGCACGCGGCAGCACCGATGGCAGTGAAGTCAACGCCCTCGGCGCCATCGGCTACGATTGGAGATTTGGTTGTCTGAACATAGGGCCGACAGCGTCCGTCCGATATACGAACGTCCACATCAATCAGTTCACCGAGACGGGCTCATTCGTCCCGTTGGAGATACAAGATCAGAGCGAGGACTCGCTTCGCAGCACGGCGGGGGTAAGGGCCAGCTACGACATCAAACCGGGGTCCAAAGGCGTGATTTTCAGGCCGGAGGTGCGCGCCGAGTGGCTGCACGAATATAACGATCAAGCTTTTCCGATCGATGCGCGCCTGGCTTCCGGGACCGGACCTATTTTGACGGCATTCGGACCGACTGTCGGCCGCGATGCCGCGCTGATCAGGGCGGGCGTCAGGGCGCAACTGAGCGCAGCCTTCGCGATCTCTGCTTACTACGACGGGGTGCTCGGCCGTAGCAATTACGACAGCAACGGAGCGAGCGGCGGTGTGAGTGTGTCGTTCTAAATTTGCTTCTGTAGCGGCGCAACTATGAGCGCCGGCCGAAGATGTGTGTCTGAATAGCGCACGGCGCTCGTGCGCTGGGCGCCAACATCGCACTGGCGCGAACCTTCTATTATCAAAGATTGTTTTGGCGAGACCCGAGCGCGAGCCAGAAGTTACACGCCGCGCAGTTCGCGAATCGCGGCGCGATAAAGCGCGTGGAAAATTGATGTGCCGGCGATGAGGACGTTCGCGCCATTTTTGGATCGACACTTGCGCGGTTCGCTCCCCCGGCGAAAGCCTCCCCCTTTTCGCGTGCCCCCTCATGCATCGTAAGCAGTTTACGATGCATCCGCGCCTGACAATTATCAGAACAATTTAGGCAGCACGTTGGCGCTTGGTTACTCGATCGCGTGGACGATGTAGGTACCGACTTGTTTGTCGCGCTCCAGCTTTAGCAGCCCACGCTTTTGCGCTTCGAGGAGCAGTTGGTTGAAGGCACGGAACCCATGCGCACGTTCGTTGAAGCCTGGGTTCTGACGTTTCATCGCCTCCTTCATGAGTGAGCCGCGGATCGGATAATCCTCGCCTCGCTCGGCGCGCAGCGCTTCCAAGGTTTTCCTCAGAAGATCGAGCGCCCCGTCGATTGAAGGCCCATGATCTTTACCAGTTTTCGCTGCTGGCGCGGGCGCGGCAACGCTCGGACGCTTCTTTGCCGGCTCCACGCGCACGAAATCGTCGTAATAGAGAAATTCGTCGCAGTTGCTGATGAATAGATCAGACGTGGACTTTTTAACGCCGACGCCGATGACCGTCTTGTCGTTCTCGCGCAATTTGCTGACGAGCGGGGAAAAGTCCGAGTCGCCGCTGATGATGACGAAGGTGTCGACGTGACTCTTGGTGTAACAGAGATCGAGCGCATCGACGACCATGCGGATGTCGGCGGAGTTTTTGCCCGACTGGCGCACGTGCGGGATCTCGATGAGCTCGAACGCCGCTTCGTGCAGCCCCCGCTTAAACGTCTTGTAGCGCTCAAAATCGCAGTAGGCTTTCTTGACCACGATCTGGCCCTTGAGCAGCAGACGCTCGAGCACCTTGCGGATGTCGAACGCGGGAAAGTCCGCGTCATGCGCGCCCAGCGCGATGTTTTCCAGGTCGAGGAACACAGCCATGGTGGCGTCAGAATCTTGTACACTCATTAGGCTATGATGTTAGCGACATTGCACTCGCGAGACAGCGAAAATGTTTATTGGTCAGCAACTTCCATGGCGATTGTTTGGGGCAGAGAGTATCCACTCGCACTCCTCACCTCAGTGTTGTTAGTTCTGTGAAGACATGAAGGGGCGAAAAAAA
>DMCG01000239.1:0-252 GCA_003445855.1 Spartobacteria bacterium
AAAAAGTTTGGCGAGTGTATGTCGATGCTCGCTCGGCAAAAATTCTATTTCTTGCCGCGGCCGGTTTTCGCCTGCAATTCCTCGATCTTTCTTGAGGCGGCCGCTTTCGTTAGCGTCTCGTCAAACTCTTCGCCGGCCTCGCGGCAAAGTGTTTTCAGATAAGATCGTTGCGGGCCGGTCATCGGTTCTTCGCCGGTAGTCCACTCTTCCGGGTCTTTCTCTGGATTCTGCATCGCAGGCGTTGGTTCGTCA
>DMCG01000239.1:578-755 GCA_003445855.1 Spartobacteria bacterium
CGCTTGCGCGAAAAACCTTCGCGTGGCATAAGACGACGCTCGCGCGGTCTCGATCGCCGAGTGTAACATCGACATCGAATCATGCCGACGGTCCCGCCTCCTTCCCGAGATGCCGCCCTGGAAACGCGCGTCTTCTGGGAGAAATTTAAAGTTGAGATCGCCGCGGTCCTTTTGATC
>DMCG01000239.1:1049-5507 GCA_003445855.1 Spartobacteria bacterium
AGATCGCCGCGGTCCTTTTGATCGCATTACTCGCGATCGTCGGTTTCGGAGTTTACCGCTTTTATTCGGACCATCGCAATTCAGCCGCGTCAGCTTTGTTAGGCAACGCCAGGAAGACGGAAGATTATCAACAGGTAATTGCGCGGTATCCAAACACGCCCGCTGGGGCAGACGCCTATCTGTTGCTCGCCCAAGCGCAACGCGACGAAAAGAAATTCGCGGACGCCAATGCGACTCTTGAGGTTTTCATCGATAAAAACCCGGATCATCAGCTCGTCACCACCGCGCAGATGGCGATGGCCGCCAATCTTGAGTCGATGGGCAAGAACGACGAGGCATTGTCGATGTATCAAAGGATCGCCGCGAGTTACCCGAAAAGTTTCAACGCCCCGTTGGCACTTTTTTCACAAGTGCACATCTTGAAGATGAAAAATCAAACTGAGGAAGCGCGCCGTGTCTGCGAGAAAGTCATGACCGAGTATCGCGATAGTTTTTGGGCGGGCGAGGCGGCGCGGGAATTGCGTGTACTCAAATCGACAGGCTCATCCGCACCGGCCGCAAGATCGACAATCCCCCCGTTCCTGGCAGCGCCCAGTCCGATGCCTGGCGCGCCGATGCCGTCGCCAAGTCCGCGTCGCTAAGATCGACAATTGGGTGTAGAGGCGCGTGTCCTCACGCGCAGATTTCTTGAATTGCGGCTGAAGACAGCCGCCACTACACCTTTAGCGCTTCGAGAACTGGAAACGTTTCCGCGCTCCGGGTTGCCCGGATTTTTTTCGCTCTTTCATGCGCGGATCGCGGCGCAGCAAACCATCAGCCTTCAACATGCCGCGCAAGTTGCCATCCACTTGGAGAAGCGCGCGAGAGATGGCCAGTCGCGCGGCGCCAGCTTGCCCGGCGACGCCGCCACCAGTTGCGTTGATCGACAAGTCGTAGGCGTTTACCAATTTCGCGGCTTGCAACGGCTGCAGCACCGTGTTCTGCAACGGCGCCGTCGGAAAATAATCTTCGAAGCTCCGCCCGTTGATGTCGATCTTGCCGGTGCCCGGCGTCATGCGAATGCGGGCAACCGAGGTTTTGCGGCGACCAGTAGCAATGAATTTCTGAGTTTGCGCCATAAAATTCTCGTCAGGCCAATTCGTTAGGCAAGTTTGACCGCATGTGGCTGCTGCGCGGCGTGTGGATGAGAATCGCCGCGATACACTTTCAACTTGCGATAAACCGCGCGGCCAAGCCGATTGTGCGGAATCATTCCACGCACCGCCCGCTCGATCAGCAATTCGGGATGGCGCGCGCGTCGGGCGCGGACGTTCTCCGATTTGTGACCGCCCACGTATCCGGAAAAGCTCATGTAGCTTTTTTGATCTTCCTTTTTGCCGGTCAGTCGCACTTTATCGGCATTAATCACAACGACGAAGTCACCGGTGTCCACATGTGGCGTAAAAATCGTTTTCTCTTTTCCGCGCAGAAGTGTTGCCGCCTTCACCGCGACTTGGCCGAGCACCTGGTCCTTCGCGTCGATGACCCACCACTTGCGGGTGACTTCGCTGGCTTTGGCGGAAAACGTTTTCATCGGAGCGGAAAAGGCACGGAAATTACGGGACGCGCCGCTGAGTGTCAAATTCTGGATCGACAATCGATATCGCAAAATTCTCTGTTGGCGGCTGACACAGCCGCCCTACAATTGTAGGGCGTTTCTGTGAAACGCCGCTGACGATGAACGACACACCCTCGATTAAGACCGCAATTACGCCGCGGCGCGATGAAGATTTTCCCGAGTGGTATCAACAGGTTATTCGGGCGGCCGAGTTGGCCGAGCCTTCGGATGTGCGCGGTTGCATGGTCATTCGTCCGTGGGGCTACGGCATTTGGGAAAATATGCAGCGCCAGCTCGACGTCATGTTTCGCGCCACCGGCCATCGCAATGCCTACTTTCCACTTTTTATTCCGTTAAGTTATTTCGCGAAGGAAGCCGAACACGTGGAAGGCTTCGCCAAGGAATGCGCCGTTGTCACGCACAGCCGGCTGGAGGTCGATGCCGATGGAAAAATGAAACCATCGAGCCCGCTCGCCGAACCGCTGGTGGTTAGGCCAACTAGTGAGACGATCATTGGCGCGAGCTACGCGAAGTGGGTGCAATCGTATCGCGATCTTCCGATTTTGATCAATCAATGGGCCAATGTCGTTCGGTGGGAGATGCGGCCCCGTTTATTTTTGCGCACGACCGAATTTCTCTGGCAGGAAGGTCACACCGTCCACGAAACCGAAGCCGAGGCGCGCGCGGAAACGAAGCGAATGCTCGACGTCTATGAAAGCTTCGTGCGCGATCACCTGGCCATTCCGGTTTTTAGCGGCGAAAAATCCGAGAGCGGGCGTTTCCCTGGGGCGGTACAAACATTGTCGATCGAAGCGATGGTGCAGGACCGGAGAGCCATCCAGGCCGGCACGTCGCATTTTCTTGGCCAAAATTTCTCGCGCGCAAGCGGGATTCAATTTCAGAACCGCGAAGGCAAACAGGAGTTTGGGTGGACCACGAGTTGGGGCATGAGTACCCGGCTGGTCGGCACGCTCGTCATGGCGCACGGCGATGATGACGGAGTTGTTCTGCCGCCGCGCATCGCGCCGACGCAAATCGTGATCCTGCCGATCACTCCCAAGGAAGAAACGCGCGCGAAAGTTCTTGAAGCGTGCGACAAGCTCGCGGCCGGGTTGCGTGTGCAACAATATGTCGATCTTGCGCTCGAGGTCGAAGTCGATCGGCGCGATCTCGGCGGCGGCGTGAAAAATTGGGAATGGATCAAGAAAGGTGTGCCCGTGCGGATCGAGATCGGACCGCGCGATTTCGAAAAAGATTCTGTGACAGTGAGTCGACGCGATCAGCCGGTGAAAGCGAAGGAGTTTATAGCGATGGAGGAATTTGTTCAGCGCGCCCCCGACATTCTCATGTCGATCCAAAAAAATCTTTACGAGCGCGCTAAGAAGTTTTGCGACGACAACACGCGCAAGATCGACAATAAGGAAGATTTTTACGATTTCTTTACGCCCAAAAATTCGGAGAAACCGGAAATTCACGGCGGCTTCGCTCTCGCCCACTGGAACGGCTCACGCGAAGTCGAAGAAAAAATCAAGAACGACCTCAAAGTTACCATTCGCTGCATCCCACTTGAAGATTCCGCCGAACCGGGCCGCTGCATTTTCAGCGGCGAACCAAGCGCTCGCCGCGTCATCTGGGCGAAGGCGTACTAAGGCCCTGACGGATTTTCGTTTAGTTGACGCTTTTAGAACCGCTCGTTTATTGCTGCTATGCCGATGAAATTGAAGCTTTACAGCCGTGAATGGTGCTCGTGGTGCATTGACGCCAAGGATTACCTGAGCGAACGCGGCTACAAGTTTATCGAGATTGATGTCGGGCAAGATCGACAAGCGTACCAGGAGATGAAGGAACTCTCCGATCAAACGTATGTCCCGACGTTCATCGCGGGCGACA
This sequence comes from Spartobacteria bacterium, assembly GCA_003445855.1. Taxonomy (GTDB): domain Bacteria; phylum Verrucomicrobiota; class Verrucomicrobiia; order Chthoniobacterales; family UBA10450; genus UBA10450. Next base: position 4,537 of record DMCG01000239.1, read on the forward strand.
AGGTTCTGGCTAATTTCGATACCGATCAGCTCGAAAGATTCCTGCACGAGCACCAAATCCATCCGTAATGCTTTTCGGACTTTTCCTCACGCTCGGCGTGGCGGTGCTCAGCGTCGCCCTCCGCAGTTATCAAACCTCCTTTTCGCAAAAGGCCGGCGCGCTCGGCATTTTGATCTCGTCCTATCTGGCGATTTATTTCATCACCGGCAGCCACATCCTCGGCGCGGTCGCGGCCGTGAGCTGGCTCTTTCTGCCATGGCTGGAAATTCTCACCCGCATTCGCACTTTGCGTTTGCCGAAGGAAAAACACCTCCGGCCGAAAAGTCCACCCTCCTCGGACATTTTCCCCACGCTCAATGAAATCACGCGTGAGATCGAGAACGAGGGATTCGTCCACGTGAATGATGCCGGCTGGGACTGGGAAGATTACCGGCAATTTTTTCGTTTGTTTTACAAGGACGAAGACCGCGCGCAGGCCACGATTTGCCTGAACGAACAGCACAATCTCTCGTTTTATTATCTGCGAATTTCGTCGCGTGCGAAGGGCGGTACGATTTGGACGACTTGGAATTATCCGCTCTCCTACGGCCTGAAACTCACTCCGCAATTCCGCATCAATCGTCAGCGTCCCGATCAATCATTCTGGCAGCTTTACCAAAGCCATCGCGAATTTCTTCGCCGCAACAGAGTGGATGTGGGGACGATCGACGTGCTGGATGAGGAGCGCATCCAGACGGAGATGGAAAATGATCTGCGCGATCAAATCGCGCACAACATCGACAAGGGCGTGCTCAAGCAGACGGCAGCGGGGGATGTAAAATATTCCTGGCGCGGGATGATTTATCTTTGGTGCCAGTTCCTGCTCGATCTGGTGCGGCTGTAACTGTAGCGGCGGTCTCTGACCGCCGTTTGTTTTGAATTCGGCGCTCATAGAGCGCCGCTACAGCGATTGTCGATCTTGCGGATCGTGG
>DMCG01000239.1:5722-9341 GCA_003445855.1 Spartobacteria bacterium
TTCGGCGCTCATAGAGCGCCGCTACAGCGATTGTCGATCTTGCGGATCGTGGCATCGGCATCCTGCCGATGGGACATAGGCTGAAAGCCCATGCTACGTCACACCTTCATGATCTCAGTTTCTTTGTGCTTGAGATGGTCATCGACCGATTTGACGAAACGATCAGTCAATTTTTGAACTTCGCTTTCCAGATCGTGTAATTCGTCTTCGCTCAATCCCCCTTTGGTCTTGAGTTTCTTCGCCTCATCGAGCGCCGTGTGCCGATTCCCGCGCACGCGCACACGCGCTTCCTCGGCCATTTTGCCCAGCGAGCGCACAAGATCCTTGCGGCGCTCTTCCGAAAGTTCCGGAATGGGCAGTCGAATAATTTTTCCATCGACATTCGGCGTGATGCCGATGTTCGATTCTTTGAGCGCGCGCTCGATGTCCTGCACCGTGCCGGCGTCAAACGGCTGCACCACGAGCAAGCGCGGCTCGGGCGTGGTGATGAGCGCGAGCTGTTTCAACTTCATGGCCGACCCGTATGCCTGGACATCGACGTTCTCGACCAGCGCGGGCGACGCCTTGCCGGTGCGAACGGCGGCAAATTCGTGCACCATGTAATCGACGCTTTTTTCCATCGACATCTCAGATTCAAGAAGAATGTCGTCTCTGTTCATGCGGCTAAATGTTTACTGCGGCTCGGTCTGATCGCAAACGAGCGTGCCGACTTTTCGGCCGAGCACCGCGTCGCGGATGTTGCTCGGCTTGTTCATATCGAACACCACGATCGGAATTTTGTTATCCATGCAAAGGCTGAAGGCCGTCGAATCCATGATTTGCAGACGTTTCGCAAGTGCTTCGGTAAAAGTGATGTGCTCGTAGAGTTTCGCGTTTGGATCGGTGTTCGGATCGCGATCGTAAACACCGTCCACTTTCGTCGCTTTCAGGATGACATCGGCGCGAATCTCGCTCGCGCGCAGGGCCGCGGTCGTGTCGGTCGAAAAATAGGGATTGCCGGTGCCTGCGGCAAAAATGACGACGCGGCCAAGTTCGAGATGGCGAATGGCGCGGCCTAGAATAAACGGCTCGGCCACATTTTTCATTTCAATCGCCGTCTGCACGCGAGTCTCCACGCCCATCTGGGCGAGTGTGCTCCGCAACGCCAACGCATTGATGACGGTCGCGAGCATGCCCATGTAATCCGCCGTCGTGCGGTCCATGCCGCGATGGGATGCGGCAAGGCCGCGCCAAATATTGCCCCCGCCGATCACTACCGAAACTTGCACGCCAAGATCGTGGACTTCTTTGATTCGCTCCGCGATCGTCCGCACCACCGCCGGCGAAATGTTGTCGCGCGCCCCGCGCTCTTGCAGTGCCTCGCCGCTCAGTTTCAGCACAATGCGTTTGTAGGCTGGCGCCTCCGTTTTCATGATCGACAACGATCAAACAGAACGCTGCGAAGTTTGGAAAGTAAAATGACGTGGCACGGGCTTCCCGCTCGTGAGTTCATCGGCAAGATGCCGATGCCACGTCGAAGCCGCGCACGAACTCCTGCGCGCTCATGCGCTGCTTTCCTTCCAATTGCACTTCGTGCAACGATAACGCGCCTTTGCCTGCGGCGATGACGAAGTCATTTTCATCGGCCCGCAGAATTTCGCCGGGCGTGCCGCTAAGATCGACAATCTCTGCCGAAAATATTTTTAAATTGCGCGGCTCATTTGATTTGGCGGCGATTTTTGTGAACGCACCCGGCCACGGATTAAACGCGCGGATTTCCCGCTCGATCACTTCCGCCGGCTCTGACCAATCGATTCTGCCATCTTCACGAGTCAATTTCGGCGCGTAAGTGGCGAGCGCGTTATCTTGCGGAGTGCGCGGCGCGTTTCCGCTGGAGAGCATTCGCAACGATTCGAGCAACGCGGCGGGTGCAATTTCGCCCAGCCGATCGTGCAGCGAGCCACCGGTCTCGTTAGGCGAGATGTCGATCTTGCGCTGCAACAAGGTATCGCCGGTATCGAGTCCCTCGTCCATGTACATGACCGTGATCCCGGTTTCGCGATCGCCGGCGGCGATCGCGGCCTGGATCGGCGCCGCCCCGCGCCAGCGCGGCAAAAGCGACGCGTGCAAATTCAGACAAGCAATCTTGGGAATTTCGAGAACAGCGCGCGTCAAAATTTGCCCGTACGCCACGACGACGATCACGTCAGGTTGAAAGGCGCGAATTTCCTCGATCACTTGTCGATCTTTGATGCGCGCCGGTTGCAAGATCGACATCTTCGTTCCAGCAAGCGCCTTTTTAATTGGCGACGCTTCGATGTGCTGATCCCGCCCGACCGGTTTGTCCGGCTGCGTGACGACTGCAACGATTTCGTGCTCGGATTTTTGCAGCGCTTGCAACGTCGGGACGCCGATTTCGCCCGTGCCGATGAAGATGATGCGCATGCCGAACTACGGCATCAGTTGATGAGCGCGCGTCGCGCGGCGCCGGCTTTGCCCAGGCATCGCTTGCGCCATCAATTTTTCGCCGTCGGTGACTTCACGCTGGCCGACTGAAGATGCGCAACCGGTGCAGAGGTAATCGAAGATCTCTTTGCCCGGCAAAACTAAAAGCAGCCGCTCGCGCACCGGCATCGCGGCTTTGCACTTTTCGCAGTAGAGACTTGAGGCGGTGAAATTTTCAAACTGCTGCTGACTCATGATGCTCATCCACGCCATTCACGCTGGCGAGGATATCGAACAAAACTTTTGATGGCGCTTGCATTGCGTCAACCACCGTGACGCAATCCTTCGGATAATAACCGAGGACCGGTTTCGATTCCGATTCGTAAATGTCGAGGCGTCGTTGAATCACCTGCTCGTTGGCGTCGTCGAGGCGGTTGTCTTTGAGCGCGCGCTTTTTCAATCGCGTAAACAGCGTCTCGCGGTTCGGACAGGAGAGATGAAACACTTTTTCGACCGCGATCATTTCGTCCATGATCTTCGCCTGGTTCACATTTCGCGGAATGCCATCGAGCACGAGAATGTCGATGTCCGGTTTGAATTTATGCGCATCGACCGCGGCCTCGATCGCGACTCTCCAAAGTTGAACGGTAACGTCGTCGGGCACGAGCTGGCCCTTGCTGGAATATTCCAGGAAGGCCTGGCCGACTTTGGTGCGTGTGTCGATCGAGCGAAAAACATCGCCGCATGGGCAATGGAAAAAGCGCGGGATGCTCCCGAGCGTTTTACCCTGCGTGCCTTTGCCGCTGCCAGGCGCACCGAAAAGGAGGAAGGTCTTATATTTCATGGGCGAAATTCGTTATACCGCAAACTGTTCGAAACCGGAAAGCGGAAACCGGATACTAGAAAGAAAAAGAGCGAAAGTTATTTCTTCGCCGTCGCTAGAGGATCGATATTCACTCGTCGACCGGCGCGGTCGAAGCGCACGTTGCCATCGACCAAAGCAAAAATGGTGTAATCGCGGCCGAGGCCGACGTTTCGGCCCGGTAAAAATTTCGTCCCGCGCTGGCGCACGATGATGTTGCCGGCCACGACCAACTCGCTGCCAAATTTTTTCACGCCCAGCCGTTTGCTGACGCTATCGCGCCCGTTCTTGACACTGCCTTGTCCTTTTTTATGAGCCATTGGAGAGGTTGAT
>DMCG01000239.1:9639-10132 GCA_003445855.1 Spartobacteria bacterium
CCGATGCTGATGCTTTTGATCTTCACTCGCGTCAATTTGCGGCGATGCCCGACGGTGCGGTGATAACCTTTGCGCCGCTTAAACTTGAACGCGATCACTTTTTTGTCTTTGCGCTGCTCGACAACTTCAGCCGTCACTTTTGCGCCGGCAATAAGCGGATCGCCGTGCGTCAGCGTGTTGCCGTCGGCGTACATCAAAACATCGCCGAACGTTGCGGTCTTGCCCGCTTCGACGTCCAGAAGATCGACATCGATCGTCTCGCCTTCCGCGACACGATACTGCCGTCCACCGGTCTTAATAATTGCGTAAGCCATAAGCGCTTCTGAGGAGAAAAAGCCGCGCAAAATTCCACACTTGGGTAGCTTTGACAAGCAGAAAGCGTTGTAGCTGCCGCCGTCTCTGGCGGCAGAAGGGAACTGCCGCTGAGGACAGCGGCAGCTACAACGCCGAAATCAAGAGCACAATCTCGCCTTTCGGCGGATGCGCTTGGTAG
>DMCG01000239.1:10279-11265 GCA_003445855.1 Spartobacteria bacterium
GCCGCCGTCTCTGGCGGCAGAAGGGAACTGCCGCTGAGGACAGCCGCAGCTACAACGCCGAAATCAAGAGCACAATCTCGCCTTTCGGCGGATGCGCTTGGTAGTGCGCGAGCAGTTCGCTCGCGCGGCCGCGGCGGAATTCTTCGAATTTTTTGGTGAGCTCGCGCGCGACGCAGAGTTGTCGATCTTGCATGATGTCGATGCAAGCGTTCAGCGTTTTGGTCAAGCGATAGGGCGATTCGAAAAAGATTGTTGCTTCGTCGCGCGCGGCGGCGGCGCGCAATTCGCGTTCACGTTGACCGCTTTTAACGGGGAGAAATCCACCAAAAAAGAATTTCTCAGCCGAAAATCCAGAACCGACCAGCGCAGTGAGGATCGATGACGGCCCGGGAATAATCGTGAACGGCAGAACGCGCTTAACGCATTCCCGAATCAGGCGCGCGCCCGGGTCGGATAGTCCCGGCATGCCAGCATCAGTGATCAGCGCGATATTTTCGCCCGCGGCGAGTCGCTCGACCAGCTGCGCCGTGCGCATTGCTTCATTGTGCTCATGATAACTAACGAGCGGTTTCTTGATTCCGAAATGCTTCAGCAGCATTCCCGAGTGTCGCGTGTCCTCGGCCGCGATAAGATCGACATCTTTCAAAACCTCGACCGCACGCAGGGTGATATCGCCAAGGTTACCAATGGGTGTGGCGACGACGTAAAGCATCCTTTGATCATCGGATGAGAATCCATTTTTCGCTATCGATTGCGCATAGATCCGGCGAAGAAGGGAAAATGGCCGATTCAAGTTCGAACAACCGAGTCGCTGGTGCAAAACGAATCCATGGAGAGGAGGCATTTATGAGAATAAGCATTTACGTATTGGCTCTGGCACCGTTTGCATTGGCGGGCTGCGTCGCGGAACAGCCGGTGCCGGTAACAACAACGACGACCGAAGTAACGCGAGAGACGGTGATGACGGCCCCGGGAACGCGAGAGGT
>DMCG01000239.1:11561-16432 GCA_003445855.1 Spartobacteria bacterium
TCGTGACCCAGGCTCCGCCGGCGCTTCGGGTTGAGACGCAGACAGTCTCGCCTGGCACGAGGTATGTCTGGACACGTGGTTACTGGCGCTGGACTGGAGTGGGTTATGAATGGTCGCCCGGCAGCTGGGTCGTGCGCCCAAGAATAACGGCTGTATGGGTCGAAGGCCATTGGGCGCGCAGGTCCCGCGGTTGGGTCTGGATCCCGGGCCATTGGCAGTAGCCCAAATTCCTTGCTGCGCCTCTCATCCGCGGCGGTGAGCGGCGCAATGGTTGATTAACTGCGCACGCGAAACTCGTCGCGATACTGCGGCGTTTCTTCGGGGGCGAAGCCGTGGCGCATGATGTTTTCGGTGACAACGCGCGGCAGTACAAATTGCAGAAGATAATCTTCGCCGCCGGCCTTGGTGCCACCACCGCTCATTTTGAATCCGCCGAACGGATGACGCCCGACGACCGCGCCCGTGCAGGAGCGATTGACGTAAACGTTGCCCGCTTCCATCTCGGCTTTGGCGCGCTCGATGTTGGCTGGACTGCGCGAGAAAAATCCGGCAGTGAGCGCGTAATCGGTGCCGTTCGCGACCCTGATTGCTTCATCGAGATCGCGCACTTTTATCACGCTGAGGACCGGGCCGAAAATTTCTTCGCGGGCGATGCGCATGTTCGGCTTTACATCGACAAAGATTGTCGGCGGAATGAAGTAACCTTGAGGCGGCACATCTTTCCCCTGGAATGCGAGCGTGGCTTCGCCCTTGCCAATGTCGATGTAATCCTGGATGCGTTTGTAAGCCGTCTTGTCGATGACCGGGCCGACGGTAATTCCCGGCTCTTCCGGATTGCCGACGCGCAAGCTCGCCGCTGCCGAGAGCAAGCGCTCCATCACGCGATCGTAATTTTCTTCGAGCACGATCAAACGCGAGAGAGCGGAACATTTCTGTCCCTGATAACCGAACGCAGAATAAATTGAATCGACAATTGCTTCGTCAAGATCGGCATCCGAATCGATAATGACGGCGTTCTTGCCGCCCATCTCGCAGACGACGCGCTTGAGTTCCCGCTGACCCGGTCGCGTGATCCCGGCGCTTTCCCAAATTTTCAGGCCGACTTCGCGCGAACCGGTGAACGCGATTAGATCGACATCTTTATGATCGACCAGGTGCGCGCCGATGACCGACCCACGGCCCGGAAGAAAATTTAATACACCCGGCGGAACACCGGCCTCCTCAAAGATTTCCATCAGCATCGCGCCGCAAACGGCCGCTTGCTCGGCCGGCTTCATGATAACGGTGTTGCCGGTGACGAGCGCGGCCGTGGTCATGCCGCAGAGAATCGCGATCGGAAAATTCCAGGGCGCAATCACCAGCGCGACGCCACGCGGCCAGTAATGATAATAACTTTCCTCGCCGGGAACCTGTTGCGTGAGGCGCGGCCGGCCGATCCGTCGCATTTGTTGCGCGTAAAACAGGCAAAAATCCATCGCCTCACGAATGTCGCCGTCGGCTTCAGCCCATGGTTTGCCGACTTCAAAAACTTCCAGCGCGGAAAGTTCATAGCGCCGCCGTTCCATGATTGCGGCGGCCCGCTCCAATAAACGCGCGCGTTCTTCAAATGGAGTCCGGCTCCATTTTGCAAACGCGTCGCGCGCGGCTTTGACGGCGCGTTCCGCTTCCGGAATTCCTGCGGATGCGACATCGCCGACGATTTCATCCGGGGCGCTTGGATTCAGCGACGCCGTTGTGTTGTCGGTCCAGACTTTTTCGCCGCCGATCACGAGCGAATATTTTTTCCCAAGACGCGCACGCACTTCGCGCAATGCTGCGCGCAATTCTTCCTGGTTCTGTTGATAGACAAAATTCACAAGCGGCGCGTTTTCATAAGTATCACCCGGCGGTACGTCAAGGGAAGCGCCATCGAAGAGATGTCGATCTTTGCTGACAAATTCAGAATTCTCGGCGCCATTTGGGCTTTCTCGGACGAGTTCGTTCGGATCGCGCAATAATTGTTCCGCGGCAACGTTCTCGGAGAATTTCGCGCGCAAAAATCCTTCGTTGGAAGTGTTCTCGAGCAAGCGGCGAACGAGATACGACATTCCCGGCAGCAGTTCGCCGACGGGACAATATTCGCGAACGCGATATCCCATTTCAACAAGCGCGCGCTTGACCGGACCGGCCATGCCATAGAGCAATTGAAATTCGAACCGGCTGCGATCGATCCCAAGTTCGTGGGCGAGCGTCTGCGCATGTGCGATGCTGCGGACGTTGTGCGAGCCGAATGCGGCCGTGACGATCGATTCGTTTTCAAGCAACACGCGGGTGAGCGTTTCAAAATTCGCGTCGCTCTCGGGCTTTTGCAGATAAACGGGAATGTTCCAGCCGTTCTGGGTTGATTTGATCTTCTCGTAATCCCAATACGCACCTTTGACGAGTCGGACGGTAAAACGCGTGCGGCGGGCGCGGCCCCAGTCGATAAGATCGACAAGATCTTTTTCGGCGTCGCGGAGGTAGGCTTGAATAACAATGCCGGTGTGCGGCCAATCGCTAAATTCCGGCTCTGCGAAGAGCGTTTTAAAAAGTTCGAGCGTGATATTTTTGTGAGAAAAACTCTCCATGTCGAAGTTAATGAACGCCCCGAGCTCTTTCGCTCGTCGCAAAATCGGGCGCAGCTTCGGCGCGAGATGCGCGATTGCGTCTGCCGGATCGGCCGGATTCATCTGAGAATAGAGCGCGGAGATTTTCACGGAGAGATTGACGACGGGAAATAATTCCGCGCCGTCACCCAGCCGATCGCTCCAGCCTTGTGTTTCGCGCGCGAGATGTTCGAGCAATTCCAAGCAGCGCGCCGCGTACTCGTCTGTCTCCTTCTCGCTTACGACGGCTTCGCCCAAAAGATCGACAGTGAACCCGATCTTCTGTTCGTGCCGCTTGCGCAGCGTCTTCATCACATCGTCGGGATTTTTTCCGGCGATGAATTGGCGCGCCATGCCGGAAACATTCCAGCGGAGGAGCTGGCCACTGATCCACGGCACAATTTTCGCGGCGCGGACACCGGTTCGGACGAGCGGCGCGAAGCCGTTGCGCATGTCCGTGAAATATTCGTCGAGATGCTGGACAATGTCGCCCGAGCGTCGAAGCGACGCCAGCACATCGACGAAGCGAAACATCTGGACTTTAAAATGCTCATCGCGCATCGAGAGCGTCATCATCCGTTGATAAAAACCGGCCTTGCTGAAAAGCGATTCCGGATACCGATCGACCAGCTCAAAAATGCGCGCGCCGCGTCGCTCGATCTCAGTCTGGAGAGACCTCATGGACGACAATAATCCGCGCTCTGGAGGTCGGCAAAGACGATTGCCTGTTTAAAAATTTTGCTGCACCCACACACTCACCCGGTGCTCCGTATTCGAAGTAAGAATGACGGAGGGAAAGCACTGAAGTATGAAAATACGAGAGAGAATCGAGCGCGAAGGCGCGACCGGATATATTTTACTTTGGCTTCTTGGGATTCCGATTCCGGTTCTGTTTCTGTTCTTCCTGCTGCGGGGATGTACGTAAAAAATTAGGGAGCAAGTAGAGGTGATTTGCCTGGCGGATTCCGGAGGCCCAGGGCTCGGGTCTGTCAGGCAATCTCTTTCGCGCTAAACCGGCCGGCTTGTTTGTCGATCCTGTTCCTGATTGCCCGTCAAGAGAAACTCGCGTAGCAAACAGGCGAGATGAATCCTGGCGCTGATCGCTACGAGTTCGCCAGCGATAACACGGCATCGATTTGTCCCGAAGCTTGGGACGCGCTGCAAAGGGCGAATGCGGATAAGGCGGCGCCATCCTACGGCGATGATCGATGGACCGCACAAGTCTGCCAGCTTGTGCGCGAAATTTTCGAAATCGATTGCGAAGTATTTCTTGTTTTCAACGGCACAGCAGCGAACGCGCTCGCGCTGGCGCAGCTTTGCCAGCCCTTCCACAGCGTCATTTGCCATGAGCACGCACATATCGAAACCGACGAGTGCGGCGCGCCGGAATTTTTTTCCGGGTCGAAACTGCTCGTGACGCGCGGAGCAAACGGCAAGATCGACATCGGCGAAGCGGAAGCGGCAATTGTTCGCCAGCCCGAATTGCATTCGCCGAAGCCGCGCGCGATCAGCATCACGCAAGCGACTGAGCTCGGGACCGTTTACACGGCGGACGAGATTCGGGCGCTCAACGAATTCGCACGCAAACGGTCGCTTTTTATTCATATGGACGGAGCGCGCTTTGCGAATGCGGTCGCCTCGCTTGGTTGCGCGCCGAAAGCGGTTACATGGGAAATCGGTGTGGATGTTCTTTGTTTTGGGGGAACGAAAAATGGCATCGGCGCCGGCGAGCTGGTGATATTTTTCAAAAAAGAACTGGCTCGCGAGTTTGATTATCGCGTCAAACAAGCAGGCCAGCTCGCGTCGAAAATGCGTTTCCTGGCCGCGCCCTGGCTGGGACTGTTGACGAACGATGTTTGGTTGCGCAATGCGCAACATGCAAATCGCGCGTCACGGCGGCTCGCAGAGCGGCTTCGCTCGGAAGCAAAGATCGACATCGTCTTTCCCGTGGAAGCGAACGCAGTCTTTCTGCGGATGAGTGAGCAGCTAGTGCGCGGGCTGCACGAGCGCGGCTGGCATTTTTATAAATTCATTGAACCCGATATTTACCGGTTGATGTGCTCGTGGTCTGTCACCGACCAAGACATTGGCGATTTCGTTGCGGAGGTTATTGGGTTGAAGCCAAGTGGAGAAGAGCGAGGCGTTGAGTAGTTGCGCTGTGGAAAGGACGTCTGTATAGGAGCAGTAAGATGAAGGCGACGGCGCGAGTTTTACTTTCAACTTGCGTTCTCCTGGTGGGATGTCGGG
>DMCG01000239.1:16790-18206 GCA_003445855.1 Spartobacteria bacterium
CGACCACGACGACTACGACAACTTCGGACGTCACTACTCCAGGACGCCCTGTTCCAGTTACCTCTCCAAGCTTATCGCAACAACAACGGGTCGCTTCGAAGACGCCTTCAACGGAGACTCCGAGCGGAAATGCCCCGACGAAATCCAAAGGCTTGCCTTCGCGAAGCGCGTCCGCACAGCCGCAGTTCCCAACCGCCAAGCCTGTTCCGGGTCGGCCTGGTCTGGTGTTTAATCCGTACGATCCCAACGGCGGATATATCGATGTGAGCGGCTACACGCCCGGGAGCAAGGTCAAAGACCCGGATTCACAGAAAATCTTCATTGTTCCGTAAGAGCGAAAGCGCACGGCCGCATAGGCTCGCAGAAATTAAAATCTGGTTGGCGCGCGAAATTTCTTAACGTGATTTGAAACCAATCGGGTAATCGAGGGTTTAACCTGGCAACCGCCAAATTCGCTCTGTTTTCACGCGTTAATTTCAAATCTTTGGTTATAGTCCCACCGCGTATGATTCCTGCTATTTCAAAACAAGATGGTGAGTATTTGATTGATCATACGCTTTAATTCTTCCTGTGTTCCCTCTTAAGAATAAATGGCTCGTCGCATCTGGCCGCGCGCGACGGAAGCGATCAGCGGTGCTTGTGGCAGCCTTGACCGTCGTAACGGTTCTGGGTTGGTTTTCCCAAACATCGCTCGCGTACTCCCTTGAAGGCCAAGAATGGCCGGCCGGCACGACTGTTGTGCTTCAGCTCGGTCTCGGTAGCGCGTTTCGAACGCTTCAGGACGGCAACACCTCCTGGGACACCGCGGCGTCCCCCGCGCTGGACATGTGGAATGTAGTGATGCAGCGGCTGCATTTCAGCGGCGTGGTAAACTCGAGCACCCCGATTGCAAGCGGTGACGGCATCAACTCTGTCGTCTTCTCAAACAGCGTCTTTGGCCAGTCTTTTGGCTCGGGCACGCTCGCGGTCACTTATTACCGTTCTTCTGGCTCCACCATGTCGGAGAGCGACACCCTCTTCAATCGTGCGGAGTCATTCGATTCTTACCGCGGTGCGCTTCAATACGGAGTTTACGATATCAGGCGCATCCTGCTTCACGAGCTCGGACATGCGCTCGGTTTGGCTCATCCGGATGATAACGGCCAAAACGTCGTAGCAATCATGAATTCAAACATCAGCGATCTCTACACCCTTCAGACTGATGACATCTCAGGCGCGCAATATTTATACGGTGCGCCAACGTCGACAACGACCACCGCAAAGATCTACTGGCAGAATAGTTCCACAGGCGAACGTCAAATTTGGTTGATGAACGGCACCGTTCACACCGCCACCGCGAGCCTGGGGATTGTCCCGACGCAGTGGAATATTTCGACTTCGGCTGACTTTAACGGCGACGGCAAAGTGGGTATCGTT
>DMCG01000214.1 GCA_003445855.1 Spartobacteria bacterium
GCCATCGCTTCGCCCACGCTTTTCATCTGCGTGGTAAGAGTCGCGTCCGCCTGGGGAAATTTTTCGAAGGTGAAGCGCGGCACTTTCACGACGCAGTAATCGATCGTCGGCTCGAAACACGCCGGCGTCTCCCGCGTGATATCATTTTTGATTTCGTCGAGCGTATAACCAACGGCAAGTTTTGCTGCGATCTTGGCGATCGGAAATCCGGTCGCCTTTGAAGCGAGCGCACTCGAGCGCGAGACTCGCGGATTCATCTCGATGACAACCATGCGCCCGTTGTTTGGATCGACAGCGAATTGAATGTTCGATCCGCCGGTCTCGACACCGATTTCGCGGATGACCGCGAAAGCTGCATCGCGCATCATTTGGTATTCCTTGTCGGTGAGCGTTTGCACCGGTGCGACCGTGATCGAATCGCCGGTGTGCACGCCCATCGGATCGAAGTTCTCGATCGAGCAAACAACCACGCAGTTGTCCGCGCGATCGCGCATCACTTCCATCTCGAATTCCTTCCAACCGACGAGCGATTCCTCGATCAGCACTTCGTTGACTGGCGAAAAATTGAGGCCGCGGTCGGCGATCTCTTCCAGCTCGTCGCGATTGTAAGCGATGCCTCCGCCCATGCCGCCGAGACTGAACGCCGGCCGAATGATCAGGGGGAACGTCCCGATTTCATCGGCGACGCGGTTTGCATCGGCAAGCGAACGCGCAACCCCAGACCGCGGAACATCGAGACCAATGCGCAGCATCGCTTCCTTGAACAATTGTCGATCTTCGCCTTTCGCGATTGCTTGCGCGTTCGCTCCGATCAATTTCACGCCGTGCCGCGCGATCGCACCGTTGCGATAAAGTTCCATCGCGACGTTGAGCGCGGTCTGCCCGCCCATGGTCGGAAGAAGGGCATCGGGTTTTTCGCGTTCGATGATCGCCTCGATCACTTCGGCCGTGATCGGTTCGATGTAAGTCCGGTCGGCGAACTCCGGATCGGTCATAATCGTCGCCGGGTTCGAGTTCACCAGCACGACCTGGTAACTTTCTTCGCGCAATGCCTTGCACGCTTGCACCCCGGAATAATCAAATTCGCAGCCCTGCCCGATCACGATCGGACCGGAGCCGATGAGCAGAATTTTTTTGAGCTCGTTGTTCCGCGGCATCTTGCGCCGGCGAGAATAAACGAAATCAGACGAAGATCACGCGCGAAGTCGTTTCGTGTAACATAGGCTTCCAGCCTGTTCTTCGCGTCAAACAGCCAAGATGGCTGTGTTACGGATCGTCATGCCACTTCCGCCATCCGTTGTCGATCCAAGTAAACTTTGCAGATGCCCTTGATGCGCGTGAGCACGTAGTAAATCGTCTGGCTCCGGATGCGCACGAGTTCCGTGCCGACGATACGCGTCACAAAATCGCTCGGAAGATCGAGAATCTCCTGCGGCGTGCAGCCTTCGAGGCCTTTGCAAAGAATCGCCGTCATCGCGCGGGTGAGCGTTTGCACTTCCGGCCCGAGCGTCATGCGAATGTGCGCCTCGCCGTTTTCATCGACGTGCAAATAAACGCCGACCGTATCCATGCATTCCTCATCCTTCCGTACATCGACAAGATCGAACTGTTCGTCTTTGCGCGGTTCCTGTTTCTTGGCGTTCTCCGAGTAAGAGACAATCGTCTCACGCCGCTCTTCTTCCGGCAGCGTCTCGAAGAGATTGATGATCTTGTTTAGCTTTTGCGGATACATCGACAAGCAGAAATCTTCCACAGATTTCGCAGGTTTACACAGATTAGGAATCCGGAAACACGACAACAGAATTCAGGGGATCGAATGCAATCCTGCAAAATCCCGTTAATCCTGTCTGACTAAATCTGCGAAAATCTGTGTAATCTGTGGACGAGTATTTACGCGCCCTTCTCGATCGGCGCGCCAACTTTGTTACCCCACTCGGTCCATGAGCCGTCGTAATTGCGCACGTTATCGAGGCCGAGCAGATATGTAAGCACGAACCAGGTGTGACTTGAGCGTTCGCCAATTCGGCAATACACGACCGTCTCGGTGCCAGGTTTCACGCCGGCATTGTCGATGTAGATTTTCGTTAGCTCGTCGGCGGACTTGAATGTGTTGTCGTCATTGGCCGCCGTTTTCCACGGAACGCTTTTCGCGCCGGGAATGTGACCGCCGCGCAACACGCCTTCCTGCGGATACTCTGGCATGTGCGTGACCTCACCCTTATATTCGCCGGGCGAACGCACATCGATGAGAGGTTTGCCGCTCTTGCTTTGCGCCAGCGCTTCATCGGCAAACGCGCGGATCTCCTTATCGAACCGTTTCTTCGGCACTGAATAATTCGCGCGGGGATATGTCGATCTTTCCTTCGTCATCGGGCGGCCTTCCGCTTTCCATTTGTCGCGGCCGCCATTCAAAATTTTCACCCTGTCATGTCCAAACAATCGAAAGGCCCAGAGCGCGTAGCACGCCCACCAGTTCGCTTTGTCGCCGTAGAAAATGCAGGTTGTGTCCGGCGTGATGCCGTTTTTGCTGCAAAGCTCGGCAAATTTTTCCGGCGTAATGTAATCGCGAATCACCTGATCTTGCAGATCGGCGCGCCAATCGATGTGTACCGCGCCGGGGATATGGCCGGTGTCGTAAATCAGCACATCTTCGTTCGATTCGACGATCCGGATGCTCTCGTCCTTGAGATGTTTCTCCAGCCAATCGGTTTCCACCAGCGCTTCCGGATGCGCGTATTGCGTTAGGTTCGTTGCCATAGGACCAGAAATTTCCGTCCGCTTCTTTGGCGTAGCAAGGGGGATTTAGCGCGCCGCGTTATTCACACAAGGGGGGTTCTGGAATCCTATCGTTCTCCGAGCTGGAGCCCCCGCACATCTATCACGTCGCCAAATGTGCGCGCTCGAAGGTCGCGCAATCTATTGATGCTTTCCGCGAGCCGTCGCCAGCGCGGTTTTGTGTAAGGTTGCGTTGGTCTATGTTGCGCGAGGTAAAGCGCGCTGTTTTGGGTGATCGTTGATTCTAACATTTGGGATATCCCCTTTCTTCACTGCGGCGGGAATATAAGGCCGCGAACGCTGGTTCCCTAATGGTATTCGCATTCACAACGTGCTCGTTCCTACTGCCAACGGCACAACCCAGATCGATCACGTTTGGACTCGGGTACTTTTCAACAACAAGTACAGGTTCCAGAATCCTCTACGCCAAAACTACCGTCACACGAAGTGCCTTGCCGAGTTCCTGAGTCTGGGTCATTCACTCTTCCATTCCATCGCCTTCTTCATCGGCAACTCCAGATTCAAGACGCCGATGCCGCGAAATGTCATAACGGCAGGTCTCTCCTGCTACATCAAAGAATTCACGCAGCCGCGCCTGGATAAATCGCGAGTAACAGAAATCGTCGCCACACTTCAGCGATTAAAGGCCAATCCAGACTTAAAACCGACGCAATCTATTTCGGCATCAGCGAGTCAACAGAATAGAGCACTCCGTTTCGTATGACGCTGTCGATGTCGGAGGCGTGACTGATGTCATCGAGTGGGTTTGAGCGCAGAATCACGAGATCAGCGAAGT
>DMCG01000223.1:0-546 GCA_003445855.1 Spartobacteria bacterium
TCGCGTGTTCCGCGCGGCTATTGGAACGGCGAGCTCGCCATTACCGCCGATCTCATCCGCAACGCCGAGGGATTGCGCCAGGGGGTTATCGAGGTGCGGCAATTGATCGCGGCGTTGCGCAAACGCGGTTGCAGCGAGTTCGGTCTGCTCGGCACGAGCTACGGAGGGTGGATCGGCGCGCTGCTCGCAATGGTCGAGCGCGATTTTCGTTTCGTGGCGTTAATGGCGCCGATCGTCAACGTTGAACACGCGATCTGGGAAAGCCCGGCTACGGCCTTCATGCGGCGGGAACTGCGGCGGGAGAAAATCGAGCCAGCGCTGGTGGCGCGGCATTTTCATCTCAGTTCGCCAGTGCATAACGAGCCGCTGTGCGACGCCGGGCGCGTACTTTTTGTGGCCGGCGAATTCGATTCAATCGCGCGTCCCGCAGACATCGAGAAAATTCACCAGAAGTGGCGCGGCTCGGAATTGCTCCGTGTGCGACAAGGGCATTTCGGCTACCGCATGTTGCGCGAAACCATCGCACGCTTGAAAGAGCGCGGGCTC
>DMCG01000223.1:868-2575 GCA_003445855.1 Spartobacteria bacterium
AGCGGGCAGCCATTCGCCGATCGGTTCGCGTTTCCACCAGGCACGATCACCAATCGACGCGAACTGGTAACGGTAGAGTCGAGCGCGAATGTAATGCGGCGGCGCGTTCGGAAAGGGATTGTTGGCGAGGAGCGACAGCGTGCCGGAATCGTCGTGCAGAAGTTTCCAAACGAAATGTAAGGTCCACGGGTATTCGGCCGGCGACGCCATGGCGGCGAACCAGATTTGCCAATCGATCCGTGGTTGATAAGGCGCGATGATCGCGGGGCGCCGATTTAGATCGCCCGGTTTGGCTTTGAATTCGTATTCCTTCCATCGCGTGTCGCCGGTGACCAACGCGTCATCTGTTCCTTCGAAAATAATTTCGTCGCGTTCGCGGCCAACCGTGCCGAACGCGCCGTAGGTGTTCACGAGATCGAGCGGATCGTAGGAGTAATTCATGAGTTGCCGGCCGGACACGAGATTGAGCACGGGCGCGATGCTCAAATACGCAATCAAGATCGACAATGCGATGGCGAGTCCGTTTTGAATGCGAGACGGTTCCGATTCCTGCGCTGCTTGTTCGGCTCGCCTAACCAGTGACTTCGGCAGAAAATGGCGAAGGAACGTGTCGTCGAAGCAGGCAAGAAAAGGAATGATGGTGACGTAATTCAAAAATGACAGGTTGCCGCTGATGATAAGGACGATCTGAAAGCTCATCAGCAACACGCCGGCAATGTGCCGGGCGGTGCGCGGTCCGAATGAAAACCACGGCACGATCAGTTCGATGAAATGGTTCCAGGCTGTTTCGATCTGGTGGAACCAATGCGGCGCAAAATGCAGATATCGGCTGATCGGACTCGGGATCGGCTGCGTTTCGTAATGATAATAAAGGCAGGTGAGATCGCGCCAGCATGGGTCGCCGCGCATTTTGATGAGACCGGCGCCGATCATGATGCGAAAACCGAGCCACCGAAAAAGCCAAATGACGAGCAGCGGCGGCGGGCATTTCGGAAACGGGCGGCCATCGAGCAACGGGCAGAGAAAGATCGACAAGAAACCGGTTTCAAGAAGCTGAATTTCCCAACCGTAGCCGTACCAAATTTGGCCGACGTGTACGATCGACATGTACATCGCCCAAAGGACCGCAAGCACGATGGCGTTGGCGTAGCCAGCAAGAACGACGAGTGACAAAGCGAAGCCACTCCAGGACAAGATCGACAATAAGTGATCGGAAATGCCGAACCAAAACAGCGTCGGCACATGCAATATGGCATCAGTGCGTGAGCCAAGCTGCGCTTGCACGGCAGCAAGAAAGCGATTTGCCGGCGTCAATCCGTGCTCCCCGATCAACGGAATGAGTTGCTGCGCGGC
The DNA here is from genome assembly GCA_003445855.1 of Spartobacteria bacterium. Taxonomy (GTDB): domain Bacteria; phylum Verrucomicrobiota; class Verrucomicrobiia; order Chthoniobacterales; family UBA10450; genus UBA10450. The sequence goes on from DMCG01000223.1 coordinate 2,222, forward strand.
AATCAGGAACGCAATCGCGTAAACAAAACCGAGCAGCCGCAAAATAACAAAGCGCGTCAGCCAGTAAGAATTTCCGCGAGCGAAAAGCTTTCGAAAGACATCATCCATCAAGGCGTCTTTTCTGACAGAATGAACAGAATTTCAATGATCGAGGAAAATTAGATCGTCATTCTGATCAACACCGGGCAGGCATTGACACGTTGCGTCACGCAATTAAATCTTCTCGCGTCCATGCCAGGGTAGCTCAGTGGTAGAGCAGGGGACTCATAAGCCCTTGGTCGGTGGCTCGAATCCGCCCTCCGCTACCAACCCTCGAGGCGATCATCGTCCTGCCACATCTCGAGTTCGCCGCGC
>DMCG01000253.1 GCA_003445855.1 Spartobacteria bacterium
GGCGCGGCCAGCAAATCGCAACGGTGGGAACCGGCGGCGGCCGTTACTTCGCGCATCTGCATTTTGAAATGCGCGAATTCATCACGCCGTTCATCGGGCCGGGTTATCGTGAAGACACACGCGGCTGGCTGGATCCAACGGCGTTTATTGAGGCACATCGCGGCGCGCCGAAAGATGACGTGGGGCGAGTGCCGACTCGTTAGGCGGAAAGAAAACGTCCAACGCTCAACGCCCAACATCCAACATCCAACGTCGAAATCAGATGCCTGGATTCGCGATGAGCAGATAAATCCAGTTCATGGCGAGTAATGCAACGACAGCGGTGCGGACAAATTTTTTTCCTGTGGCCGTGAAACCCGCGATTCGCAAGCGCGGCGCGCGCGTGATTAAAACGACGAACGCATAAACATTAAAGATCGACAATGTGCACAACGCGACGAGGGCGAGCGGATTCCAGCTCAGTGCTGAAAGAAAATGTCCATGAAAAAATTCGATTGCCGACCTTGTCGATCCACAAGTCACGCATGGAAGACCTGTGATCGCGCGAAACATGCAGCGCGGCCACGGCAGACCCAACGCAAACCAAGACGCCGCTGCGCCGAGCGAAGCGATCGAAACGCTCAGCCAAACAAGCTCGTGGTCGAGCTCACCCGGAGCAAGGCAGCGACGCGAGAGCAGCATCGCCGGCGATCAATAATTCCAGTGCTGACTCAAGGCACTGATTCCCCCAAAAAACAGAATCGCCACGAGAAATCCTCCGCCGCAGCAGACGATCAATGGAAGGAAAACCGCCAGAACCACGCGGCCGGTATCGGTTTCATGCGCACGCGCCAGTCCGATGCAGGAGAGGATGATCCTCCAGACTGCCACAATGAAAACGCCGCAGAAAGGGATAACGAGCAAGGGGTCGATCGAGCCAAGGGAAAAACAAATGACACGAAATGTGGTTTCAAACGACTGCTTCGCACCGCCGACAATCATCAGACACAGATGCAAGATCGCCGAATTAATAAAAATGCCGATGACGATGAGCAGCGGTGCAAAAATGACGAGCAGAATCCATCCGATTCCGCCGAGGAGATGAACAAAAGGATCAGGCCTGCCTGAAAAAGACCAAGCTAAGTGGAACGCAAAGCGGTACAGAAAATATACGATTAACCCGAAGCTTCCGCCGATGACCGCGTAGAGCAGCGGCTCACCCAAACCGCCTTCGCGCTTCATCGCCGTGAAAGCGGTGGTCGGTTTGCTCAGAACCATCTGCAGCGTCTCGATAAACGCGTTGAAGAATCCTTTTTCCTGGCGCTGATCCCATGGCAGACCGCTGCGCGGGGCCGGAATTTCCGATGTCGATCCTGCGGCTGACGGCGTGATTGTCGATGTTGCGCCGGGTTGCGGGGGCGGCGCGGTTGGAGCAGGCGCGGCAAATTCCGGAAATTGCGAGAGTGGTTGCCAATTTGCCATGCCTTCGCGCCAGCTGAGATCGGTGGGAGCAAAACGCCCGGCGCGAAGCCCTTCGCGAACGTCTTCCTCGGAAAATGCGCCCAGACTTGTTGCGCCCCGATTAACGTGGATCATCGCCATAAGAATGCCGTTTTATGAAACGCAATGCGCAAAGTCAATCGCGCCGGTCTACGATTCGGGTGCCTCGCACACGCGCAGCTACAACCGCGTCCGTTGAGATGTTTGCGGCATTGCCATACGTGATTCACGTATAGCAGCCGAATTCGCAGCGGCGACGCAGAGACTAGTAACGCTTAGGCGCGCCCTTTATTATCGAGTGCGCGCCAGAAATACCACGCCGCGACCGAGCGATAGGGGCGCCATTTTTCGCCGAACTTCATGAGCTGTTTGGGCGTGGGAAGTTTCCTTCGACCAAAAGTTTTCGCGAAACCTTTGCGCACTCCGTAATCGTGCACCGGCCAGATATCGGGCCGGGCAAGATCGAAAAGCAAAAGCATCTCGACGGTCCAGCGGCCAATCCCGCGCACCGTAATCATGCGCGCGACAATTTCCTCGTCAGTCATACGCGCGAGTGCCCGGGCCGAGGGAACAGTGCCGTCCAGTGTCTTGGCCGCGAGATCTTTGAGGGCGGCGATCTTCGCGCGAGAGAGACCGGCGGCGCGAAGCGATCCATCCGCAGTGGCGAGCACACGTTTGGGATCGAGCCATCTGTGCTTGGGATAAAGCGCGCGAACCCGGCCAAAGATGGTCGCGGCCGCTTTGCCGCTGAGTTGTTGATAGGCGATCGATTCGGCCAGCGAATCGAAGGGTCGAATCAATGCCGGCGGTTTGATGTTGTAGCGGAGCGTGCGCGCGATGAGCGCAGCCATGCGAGGATCAGTCGCGGCGAGATGTTCTTCGGGAGTCATTGGCGCGGAGTTTACGCGGCTTGGCTACTCGTTAAAGCGCTGGAGACAAAAAGACTTTTTTCGTCGCGTTATTGTCGATCTTGGGACGGGATGGTAAATCGCGGTTGAAACACGGCCTCCGAAAGCGACCATGCCGATTATGGAGAGGGCAGTTTGGTTCAGAACTGTCGGCGTCTCGAATCAGCCCTTGCTAAAATGTTTCCATTCCGATAGACGGATTTCGGCTCGCTCATGCGATTCATCGACATCCACCGGCTAGAAGTACCATGAAAAAAATCCGCCTCGTTTTTTTGACCCTGTTTCTCGGCACGACACTCCCCGCTCTCAGCGGCACTACCGCGTCCGAAGCACAGCCTTCTGCGACGCCGGAGGAACAAAATTCACGCGATCTTTTTGCTATCGAGACGACGTACACGCTGGACAGCGATTTTCGCGAATCCAAGCTCGGCCACGGGGATTCCCTCTACAATGATTTTAGCTACGACCATCGCTTTCTCATTACGGGCAATTGGTATTTCCGAGCCGGAGTCGAATACGAGCGGTTCGATTTCGGCGGCACGGACAACGGCCTGCCCGACCATTTGCAAGCGATCTATGGCCATCTGGCGCTTGAATACATCATGCACGATCACGCCGGCGTGGGGCTTCAACTCAATCCGGGCGCTTATTTTCAGAACCACATTACCGGCGACGCCATCGATGTGCCGTGGAGAGCTTTCGTCACGTTCCCGTTGAAGAAAGACAAAATCTTCGGCGTGATCGGCGTCGGTGGCGGCATTTACCAGGACCCGATCGTGGCTCCGGGTGGCGGGCTCATCTGGCTTTTCAGTGATAAGATGCGGCTCGAAGGTGTTTTCCCGAAGCCCGCGCTGGTTTACAATCCAAATGACGACTGGGAATTCCGTCTGCTCGGCGATCTTCTCTTCGAAAGTTTCCGCACCGATGACGTCGTAACGCCGGAGAAGAAATTGCAACTGCACAACGCCGTGGTGCAATACAGCGAGGAGCGCGGCGGCGTGCAGGCGACTTACTCCGGGTTAAAACCGTTTGAGATCATGGCAGGGGCCGGCTACACCTTCCAGCGGGATTTCGATTTTTTCCGCGCCAATCGGCGCGCAACAACTGATCCCGCGCCTTACTTCAAGGTCGCTATCGAAGCTAAATTCTAGGGAAAGATCTCGTCGAGCTTTCTCGCCAGCCCTTTATCGCCGCGAACCTTCAGTCGGCCGGTCATAAAGGCCCACGAGCCTTTCAATGTTCCGTTGGACATCGCGACCCAATCTTTATCGCTCGTAATAAAGGCGACGCTAGGATTGTCGATCTTTCCCCGGCCCATCTTAAATGTTCCGTCGTTAACGTCGATCCACCATTCACCGCCGTTCGGACCACTCAGCTCCCACTGGTAGCGCGCATGCACACCCTTCGCCTTCTCGGCCCGGAAACTCTGGCACATTCCGTCGAACACCTGCTGCGGGGTCGAATTGTCAGGCTCGTTTGACGCCGCGCTCGCCGCGCACAACGAAAGAGCCGCAGCCGCCATTGTCGTTAGGCAAAAGCTCACGCTCTTCGCTTTCATTACATTATTGGATCGCTCTCGTAGCCCAAATTGGCTGTAGCAACTCGTGTCGGTAGGGCGACGCTCTGCGGAGCCGATGAATTCACATTTCACCAGCGCGGCTCGTGAAGTTTCGTCGGCTCGACAGAGTCTCGCGCTACCCCCTAGTACAGATCCATCCGACGATGAGCGAATACAGCCATTCGATTTCGGACAGAATCGATTACGTGGTCTGAAATCTCGGCTTGGATAATCTCTTCGCGATCGACCGAGGCAGCCGCGACAATCGCACCGTAAGGATCGATAATCGCTGATGTGCCGCAGAAAGTAACTCCGTCATCTGTCCCCACACGATTCGCCAGGATAAGGTAACTCTGGTTTTCAATCGCACGCGCCATCGCCAAGATTCGCAAATGCTCCACCCGAGGGAAGGGCCATGCCGAGGAGGTAATAAATACGTTTGCACCATGCTCGACGGCGAGCGTGCGACACATCTCAGGAAATCGAAGATCGTAACAAATGCTCAATCCGAAGCGAAATCCGGCCACGGTGAGACTGGCAAACTCATTTCCCCCTGAGAAGCACGTGCGCTCTTCAATCGGAGCAGCCGTAACCAGATGAGTCTTTCGATATTTTGCAACGACTTGACCGTTTGCATCGACAACGAGTTGCGAATTGTAGATGGCCGCGCCATCCCGCTCCGAAACGCCGCCGATAATCGCTATCGAAAAGTTCTTCGCAATCTTCCGGAGTTCGGGGACAGCTCCGTCAGTCCAGGGAGTCGCGTGCTTTTGAATTACTGGCATCGAATAACCAGTGTCGACCATTTCCGGAAAAACGATCAGCTCAGCACCGGCATCTTTGGCGCGCGAAGAAAATTCGCGAATCTTGCTAAGATTTGCGTCCAGATCACCGAGTGCGCACGAAATCTGGGCTGCGGCAATTTTCATGATAATTGTCGATCTTAGCGCAAATTTTTGTCGAGCGCGCCAATCTTGCGCGTTTCCGGCCAACCGAATGCCACCGCCAGCACAACCAGGATCGTACCGATGCCTCCGCCCACAACGGAAATGACCGGCCCGAAGAGCGCAGCGGTTAATCCAGATTCAAGCGCGCCAAACTCATTCGAGGTTCCAATAAAAATGTTGTTTACGGCGGAGACACGTCCGCGCATTTCATCTGGCGTGACCAGTTGCACGATGGAGCCGCGGATGATCACGCTCACACTGTCGAACGCGCCCGCAAGAAAGAGCATGCCGAGCGAGAGCCAGAAAACTTTCGATATGCCGAACAGGACGGTGGCAATTCCGAAACCGGTTACACACCAAAGCAATTTTTTGCCGGCGTGTTTCATGGGCGGCAAGTAAGCGACCGCGAGCGCGATCACGAACGCGCCCACCGCTGGCGCCGCGCGCATCCAGCCCAGCCCGACCGGTCCACAATGCAAGATTTGATCGGCATAAATCGGAAGCAACGCGGTCGCTCCGCCCAGCAACACCGCGAATAAATCGAGCGTGATCGTCGCCAGAATCACTTTCTTGCTGAAGACGAATCGCATGCCCGCAATCAAACTGCGCCACGGATTTTTCTCGGCGTCATTCGCGCTGCGCGTGCCGCGGCGAATTGGCAGGACGAGCAGGAAAAACGAAAACGCGCAGAGAGCATCGAGCGCGTAAACGAATGGGAAACCGATGTGCGCGATAAGAAGGCCGCTGATGCCTGGGCCGACGACTGATCCGATTTGGAACACGCTGTTGTTCCACGTCACTGCGTTTGTAAAAGTATCGCGGGAGACCAGCGTCGGAAAAAACGAGCTGCGCGCAGCCCATCCAAAAGTGCGGGCCGTTCCATAGATGAAAAGTAAAAGGTAGATCACCGGGATGGAGGCATCATCGAAATGAAACGCGGGATGGTGGCGCTCGAAGATGGTGGCAATGCCTCGCAATATTCCGTTTCCCTGCCGCAAGATCGACATCTGCGGAATCGCGAGATGTTTCCAGGAAACCAACGCCAGCGCCACCGAAGCGAGTGCGCTGAAAATCTGCGACACCAGAATGATTCGTTTGCGGCTGAATCGGTCGGCCAGATGACCGGCCGGCAGTGACAGTGCGACCACCGGGACCGCGATCACCAGTCCGACGAGGCCAAGCGCGGTCGCGGAATGTGTGCGCGCGTAAATTTCCCATTCGACCGCGACCGCGAGCATCTGGCGGCCCATGATCGACAATAAATTGCCAAGCGTGAACAAGCTGAAACCGCCGAATCGAAACGCAGCGTAGGGATCATGCGGTCGCGCCTCCGGCCGGCCCGGCGGAGCGATCGCGGCGCGTTGGCCGCGGGGCGAATCATATCGGTTCGGCGGCACGTCGGTTTCTTGCGGCATGTTCGAGCGCGTTCGCACAAACACGCGCACCAGATTCTAAATTCCGCAAACGCCACCGCAACTCCGCGATGCCGAGATTCCGGCTCCCGAAGATCGATGGCAACGTTATTGACAGCACACCCCGGGGTCGCGCGGGAATTTGGCGTAGGGCAAACGGACGCCGAGGTAAAAGAATTGGTCGGCGCGGATGGCGTAGGGCGCCAGAAAATTATGCGTGCCGGAAGCAGCCACGATGTCGTCCTGGTCCACGCCGTCCCCACTCACACCGATGGCGCCGATGAGCACACCGTTGCGATATAGGGGAAATCCGCCGGGAAAAATCGTGACGCCATTGGGCAAACTGGCATTTGGTGGAGGCCCCGCGCTAAGTGGGGATACGCTTTCCTGAAAACCATGGTAAGGACCGGGTGGGTTGGCATCGATTCCAGGCGGATAATGGCTCTGGGCGAGGAAACCCACCGTCCGACTGGACATTGCAATCTGGTGAGAGAAAAGCGGGTAGTAGCTTTTCGAAAAATAAACTGCCGTGCGCCCCTTTTGCACGGCCACGTCCCAACTGAACATGGTCGCTTCACCGGTGCGGAAAGTCCCGAGCACCGCAGGCCCGACACCGAACACGTTGGGATTGTTTACCACCGAGATAAAGGCCTGCATCTGTGACCCGATGGGAAGCCGGATGGCAGAACGGGTGATTCCAACCTCGTACGCGGCATAGTTGATAATGCCTGCAACCTCTGCCGCACTAAGTCGCGCCTGACCGCTGATCGACGTGGTGAGCGGATCGCTCCTGATCGGTTGGCGAATTTGTCCCGATACTCCGCTGAATGTGGCAAGCGGATATGGATATGGCGTGGGCGGATTTCGAATCGGATAATAAATCGAGGCATTGCCGTGCAAAACAAACGTGCTGGAAAAAACCGTCGAGGTTGCCGTATAGGGAAGCCTGATGCCGTTGATAAAAACGTTGGTCGCGAGAATGCCTGAGGCCGGCGCGTAATATCTTTGTCCGGCCAGGGCAACGTCCTCATCCTTGTCGGGACCTGAAATATAGGGAATCGAATAATCGGTACCATCCCCGGTAACCCCGACACCGCCTACGAGGTGTCCGTATTTGTAGAGCGGCACGCCGCCCGGGGATCCACTCAGGGAAGTGCCGACGATTGGGGAACCGAACGTGCCGGGCGATGAGCTGGTGTGAACGGAATCCACCTTTTTGAACCGGTTAACATCCGAGAAAGGCAAATTTGAAAATCCAACCCCGACCAGCGGCCCGGGCGCGGTGTTGAGGACGCCGGGCGGGAAATGCTGTTGGATAATGAAACCGGCGGTGCGCGAAGTGAACGCATTCTGATCGCTGCTCAGAAATGCAGCGGTGCCTGCTTTTGACACGGCGTTAGCGACTTGAGTGCCTGTCGGCTCGCCGCCGCCAACATTCCAGACACCAATTACATAACCTTCGCGGTCGGTGACGGCAATGACACTCTTCGGTGAAACCGTTCCTGCTCGCGTGACTGCCTGATAAATGATCGTTTGGACGTCAAAGGAGCTAAGCGGCACGACCGACGCCATCATTACCCGACAAACCGAACAGAGTGTCGCGCCCACCAGAATGAACGCAACCCGACATTTCATTCCTCGTTCCTATTCGGTCAAACGCCGCGAGTAAAGAAAAAACAGCAGTTAAGCGTGCCGTCCAAACCTGGATAATCGGCCGAAGAGTCGGAGGCGATAACTCTCGATGCGCGCGTGAGCATACGGCAACCATTCGTGTTTAAGCCGAAGCCATGCCTCGCGGTTCCGTGTCAGAAATACAAAACGGCGGTTTAAAAATAAAACGTCCATATTTGATGGAAACTCGCCTCGAAGGACCAGGAACCCGAGGGAACAAAGCCGACCGATGACGCGGCTGGTTTGCAATGAGAGATCGAAATGAAAAACCGGGTCATCGTGAAACTCCACGGTTATTTGCGGTACCGAAGACAAGGTTTCATCCGACAGGCTGTCGAGCGCTGCGCACTCGGCGCCTTCAATATCAAGTTTGATAAGATCGACAATCGGCAGCGATAGTCTGTCAAACAGGCTGCGCAGAGACAAACCGGCGATAACAATCTGGTTTGACTCTTTCCCGGAAACCTTCATTTCGGATGAGAGTTTCAGAATCGTGCTCGCCTCAGGATTTTCAGCCAGGTTAAGGAACACTTCCTTATCCTCATCCGTGACCGCGCAGTTCAAGCGCGTAAACGGCTCTTCGCTTGGCAGAACCGCGTAGAGCTCCGGATTTGCTTCAGCGAGAATGAACTTTCCACGTATCCGCGCCGAAAGGATTTTTGAAAAAGCTCCTTTGTGCGCGCCGAGATCAAGGATCGTTGCGTCGTCGTGCAAAAGGCTTGTGCAGACCAAATGGCCGCGGATTCTTTCTATTCGGACAGGTGTCCTTTCCTTAGACATAGTCGGCGCCGAGCGGTGAGCTGAACCTGCAATTGAGAAGTTGTCCTGCCAAGTTAGCGCACTGTCCAGCAGCGCTCACGCCTTGAGCTTGCAAACAAGGAGCGCATTCAGGCATTCTTGCCTGCCATGCGCTGGTCAGCTCCGTTGTTTACCGGCGCGATTGTGCGCCCAGCCGTCGCGATATTTCTTTTTTGCTGGATCGACATCGCGACTGCTCGCGGTCAGGCGGTTGAAATTAAACCGCCGCCGCCTGTGCTCGCGCTGCAATGCGATTTGATTTTCGCCAACACGGTTCTCCTTGCCCAGAACGATCAATTTAACCCTGATCCAGGCGCGCCGCAGCAAGTCGAGCCACAAGCGCCGCCCGAGCTTTTCCCGCCGATCCTGCCGCAGCTTCCGGAATATGGTCGGGAGGCGCTCCCGCGCTCGCTCCAGTTGCCACGCAAAGGCGTGCGCGAAGTCGTTCCGCGCCGGCGCAAATTGGAGTACGAAACTTATCCGCAATCGGAGCAAGGCGAAGGCTTGCTGCCGAACTCAGAACCGGTGCCGAATCGGTGGTTCATTGGATTCGGCCGCTGGAAACGCTACGCCGATCCGTCAACGGAGACGACCTACCAATCCGATCTGCATCTGTGGCATCCGTATTTGCAGAGCAAACTCAAAGGCGACGCGCCCATTATCGGCCAGGACATTTTCCTCAACCTCACGGTTGAAGATTTCTTCCAAGTCGAACCGCGCAAACTTCCCACGCCAAGCGGTGTGAGCACAGACCGGCCGAACAGCTCGGAATTCTTCGGACTGAGCGACCAATTGTTTTACTCGAACGATTTCTCCATCGGTGTCGATCTTTTTAAAGGCGAGACCGCCTTCAAACCGGTCGATTGGGCGGTGCGTTTGCTTGGCGTTTACAATCACAACTACATCGATGTGGAGGAGAGAAACGTCGTCAATCCCAATCCGCAAAACGGAACGACGCGAGAAAAAGAATTCTATTCGCTCCAGGAAGCGTTCGCGGAAATTCACCTGCGCGATTTGTCGAACAATTACGATTTCATTTCGGCGCGCGCCGGCATTCAGCCGTTCGTGAGCGATTTCCGCGGTTTCATTTTCAACGACACCAATCTCGGTGTGCGCATCTTCGGCAATTACGATAACAACCGCTGGCAATACAACATTGCCGGCTTCGACATGCTCGAGAAGGACACCTATTCCGACCTGAACGAATTCAAACGGCGCGACCAGCAAATCTACGTCGCGAATATTTTCCGGCAGGATTTGATCTGGAAAGGTTACACCGGCGAACTCAGTTTCCTCTCTAACTTCGACAACACCAGCCGCCATTTCGACAAAAATGGTTTCATCACCCGCCCGGCACCCATCGGCACCGTGGCAGATCATTATGTCCAAGCCTATTATCTCGGCTGGGCTGGCGATGGACACATCGGCTGGCTCAACATTGACCACGCGTTTTACCAAGTTCTCGGCGAAGACGGCTTAAACGGGATCGCCGGACAACGCGTGGACATCAATGCGCAAATGGCCGCGTTGGAATTGTCGGTCGACAAAAACTGGATGCGACACAAGTTGTCGATCTTTTATGCGAGCGGCGATCACGATCCGGTCGATTCGCACGCGACCGGTTTCGACACGGTATTTGATCGGCCGTTTTTCATCGGCGGGCCCTTCAGCTTTTTTTCGCATCAAGGCTTCAATCTCGCCGGCACATCGGTAAACTTTAAGCAGCGCGACAGTCTCGTGGTCGATTTCCGCGCGAGCAAATCGGAAGGCCAATCCAACTTCGTCAATCCCGGCGCATTCATCGTCGGGTACGGTCTCGACGCCGACATCACGCCAAAGCTGAAAGGCTTCGTGAATGTGAACTACATCCGGACGATCGACACCGCCACGACCGAGCTGGTCCTGTTCACCAATCGCGCGAGCAACGATTTTGCGCTCGATTGCAGCGCCGGATTTGAATGGCGACCGCTGCTCACCGAAAACATCATCGTCACGGCCGGCGCCGGTTTTCTCATCCCGCGCCGGGGTTACAAAGATATTTATCGCACGAACACGGAACCGGTCTTCGGTTATCCAAGCCCGTCGCCGGGGCACGTCGATCCATTTCTTTACAGCGCGATCGTGACGTTGACGCTCACTTATTAAATGCGAAAGAAAACGCCCAACGCTCAACGCCGAACACCCAATATCGAATGGGAGACACGCGGACTTCGAGTTACCGAGTCAGCAAATTCCGAATACGGTGCGAGCAAGAATCGGAAGTATGATCTTGAAGACAGACTGCTTGAATTCGCAGTGACTGTCGTTGAACTCACCGAATCCTTGCCGAACACGAGAGCTGGAAATCACATTGCGGGGCAGCTCTTGCGTTGCGGAACATCACCTCTTTCCAATCACGGTGAGGTTGAGGCAGCGGAGTCACATAAGGATTTTCTCCACAAGTTACGAATTTGCTTAAAAGAGCTGCGTGAAACGAAGCGTTGGTTGCGCCTCGTCGGTCGATTGAAAAAGTTGGGGCAGCCCGCAAATCTGACCGCTTGCCTCACGGAGATCGAAGAGCTTATCCGGATTTTCGCAGCCCGCGTTCGCACAGCAGAAAAAAACGCAAAATGAGGGCGCGATTCTCCGAGTTCGACGTTGGACGTTCGGCGTTGGATGTTCGGCGTTTCTTTTTTGTCTCCGGCATTCAGCGTTGGACGTTGAGCGTTGAATGTTTTCTGCTCGTTCTTCTTAGCATCTCCAGCTCAGCAATTGCGCAAGAAGTCGCCACCTCCGGCTACGGCCCGCCGACTTCCGTTCCCGTTACAAGATCGACAATGGAGCCGGCGGGAGTCGAGCGACATAGACGGGAAGGCAGCGAGTCAATCGCACGTGCGGCTTTGCCGCCGCGAAATTGGATCGATCAAACGCAAGCCGAAGCCGACGCAAAAAGCATCGGCTGTTTGCAATGTCATCAAGGCGTCGAGCCCATGCACAAAGCCGAGCAGGTCGTGCTCGGCTGCACCGATTGCCACGGCGGCAACCCAGCGCGCGGCCTAACGAAAGACCAGGCGCACGTTTTGCCGCGCAACAAAGAGTTTTGGAAAACGTCCGCCAAACCGCCGAACTCAAACGCCTGGCTCAATCACGAGTCGCCGGAATTCATCCGTTTCCTCAATCCCGGCGATTTGCGCGTCGCGCAGCAGGCCTGCGGCCTTTGTCACGGCGAGATCATCCGCAATGTCGACCACAGCATGATGAACCACGGTGCGATGCTTTGGGGCGCTGCTCTATATAATAATGGCGCTTATCCGGAAAAGAATTACCGCTTCGGCCAGGCCTACGGCGGGGACGGCGCGCCGCTCAAGCTCGTTAACTACACGCCGGTCACGGCAGAAGACACGAAACTGCACGGGATTCTGCCGTTCATCGAACCGTTGCCGCGCTTCAATTTAAGCAATCCCGGAAACATTTTGCGCATTTTCGAAAAGGGCGGTGAAAGACAATTGCAGCTTGGACTTCCGACGAGCGCGGAACCAAACGGCCGGCCGCGCAATCGTTTGTCCGAGCGCGGGCTCGGCACGCTCAATCGCACCGATCCGGTTTTTCTCGGTTTACAAAAAACGAGATTACACGATCCGCTTCTAGGATTTTTCGGATCGAACGATCATCCGGGCGATTATCGATCGAGCGGTTGCTCGGCTTGTCACGTGGTTTACGCAAACGATCGCTCGCCGACAAATTCCGGCTGGTGGAGCAAATACGGCCACCAAGGTTTGAGTTTCACGGCCGATGAATCGATTCCGAAAGCCGAGCGCGGTCATCCCATCCTGCACCAGTTCACGCGCTCGATTCCCTCGAGCCAATGCATGAATTGCCACATGCACCAAGGGAACCTCTTCGTGAATCCGTACCTCGGTTACACCTGGTGGGACCAGGAAACCGATGGCGAGTTGATGTATCCGCCGGAACAGCGCAACCCCACCGACGACGAGCTAGTAAGATCGACAATGATCAACCCCGAAGCCGCGGCCGCGCGCGGTTTATGGGGCGACAAAGATTTTCTCGACCACGTCGCGGAATTGAATCCGCAACTGAAGCACACGCAGTTCGCCGATTATCACGGACATGGCTGGGTTTTTCGCGCCGTTTTCAAACACGATCGCAAAGGCAACCTGCTCGATCTCGACGACAACAAGATCGACAATGAGGATCCGCACAAATTTTCAAAAGCGGTGCATCTGAAAGACGTGCATCTCGCGCACGGCATGCAATGCGCCGATTGTCATTTCAATGTCGATGTGCACGGCAACGGTATGCTTTACGGAGAGCCGCGCAACGCCACGACAATCAATTGCATCGATTGTCATGGCGCGATCGACCAACGCCCAACACTCGTCACTTCCGGCAACGCGGGGCAAATCGACTTGCTCAACACGAGCAACACGCCGTTTGGTCCGCGGTTCACTTGGGAAGGCGACAAACTTTGGCAGCAATCAACGATGTCGCCGGACGTGCGCTGGGAAATTCCACAAACGATCGACACCATCGATCCGCTTTCGCCGCACTACAATCCGAAGTCCGCCTATGCGAAAACGCTCCGGCGCGATGGAACGACATGGGGCGGCATTTTGCCGACGACACCCAACGACCGTCGCGTCAAACTTGCGCACGACAACAGCGCGATGGATTGCCAGATCTGTCACACGTCGTGGGCGACGAGTTGTTTTGGTTGCCATTTACCGATGAAAGCAAACCAGCGCGTCCCGCAAAATAAATTCGAAGGCGTGACCGATCGGAATTTCACAACTTACAATCCGCAAGTCGTGCGGGACGACGTCTTCATGCTCGGTATCGACGGCACGGTGAAGAAAAACCGCATGGCGGTGATTCGATCCTCGAGCGCAGTCGTGGTCAGTTCGCAAAACGCAAATCGCGAGTGGGTTTACTCGCAGCAGCAAACTTTTTCGGCGGAAGGTTACAGCGGCCAGGCGTTCAATCCGCATTTTCCGCACACCACCAGCAGCGCCGGCACGACAAAAAATTGCACCGACTGCCATTTGGCGAAGGACAACGATAACAATGCGTGGATGACGCAATTGTTAGGCTTCGGCACCGGCACGGTGAATTTCTTCGGCCGCTACGCCTACGTCGGCGAAGGGCGCGAAGGATTTCACGCTGTCGTTTGGACTGAACCGGACGAACCGCAAGCCGTGATCGGCAGCCATCTGCACAAGATCGCTTACCCGGCGAACTACCAGAGACATGTCGATCTTGGGTCCGAATTGCAGGAAGCGTACGAACATTCCGGCAAAGAAATCCAAGACAGCGTTTTACGCGGCGAGTATCTCTACACCGCGAACGGTCCCGGTGGTTTCGAAGCCTTCGACGTCGCGAACGTCGATCAAAAAGGATTTTCCGAGCGCATTGTGACCTCGCCGGTTTCGCCGCTTGGTCAGCGGACCTATGTCCACACGCCGTACGCAACTTCAATTGCTTTGCCGAGCACGCTCGCGCTTGATCCGTCACGGCAACACATTCCTGAAAATGAAGAGCAACCAATCGATCTCTTCTACGCCTTCGCTTACGTCTCCGATCGTGAGGAAGGTCTCGTCGTTATCAATGTCGCCACGCTCGTCGATGGAAATCCCGATAATAATTTCCTGAACAAGGATGTCGTTTTTAATCCGGACGGAGTTTTGAGTGGCGCAACGTTCGTCGCCGCCGCCGGTCATCGGCTTTACATGACAACGCCGCGCGGACTGTATGTTGTCGATGTTGGCGATCCGATGCATCCGCGCATCGCCGGACAATTGACCGGAAATTTTCTGCGCAACCCGCGTTGCATCGCCGTGCAGTTTCGGTACGGCTTCATCACCGACGATGACGGATTGAAGATTGTCGATCTTACGGAGCCGACACGGCCGATCCCGATTCCGCGCGCAACCGTACGATTGAATCACGCGGGACGTTTGTACGTCGCGCGCACTTACGCTTATGTCGCGAACGGACCGGAAGGCTTGGCCATTGTCGATGTTGAGAATCCGGAGTCGCCGCATCTCGATCAAATGTTCAATGCTAACGGCGTGTTGAACGACACGCGCGCGGTCCAAATCGGCAGCGTGAATGCTTCACAGTTCGCGCTCGTGGCCGATGGCAAAAATGGCTTGCGCGTGGTGCAATTGATTTCGCCCGACACAGTCGCGGGCGCGCAAGGATTCAGCCCGCGACCAAATCCGAAATTGATCGCGACGTATCGCACCAAAGGGGAAGCGATCTGCGTTTCGCGCGGACTCGAACGCGACCGCGTGGTTGATGAAACCGGCGGACAAACGGTTGTCTTTGGCCGACGCGGCGCGCGCCCGTTTCATCTCAATGAGATGGAACGCTTTTATCGCCAAACAGAAATTGTCGATGCAAAAGATGTCGATCTTCGGCGCAAGGGAGAACTCTATCGCGTGGAAGACGTCATGCTTTCGGGCGGCGTGCTCACGACAAAGAGCGGCGCAGTCCTGACGCCGACGCCTTCACCCGCGCCGGAAAATTTGCCAAGTGCAACACCGGAAGTGGAGCCGAGCGCAATCCCGAGCGCGACGCCAAAAATCTTTCGGCGCGGCTATTGAAAGACGTTGCTCCGCGTGTGGCGATTTAGTAGAAAGAAATTCTATGGCGGACAAAGCAAGCAAACAGCCTCAGAACGTTCCCGGACCGTGGTATGTGGACACAACCTGCACGCCTTGCCGTGTCTGTCTGGAGGAGGCGTCCAATCTTTTGAAATACAACGACGACGAGACTGCGGTTTACTTTTTTAAACAGCCTGGAACGCCGGAAGAAACTGCCGCCGCCCAACGCGCCATGGAAGTTTGCCCGACGCTGGCGATTGGAAACGACGGCTAGAGATCTTCTGTAGCAGCGGTCTGTGATTGCCGATCACCTGAATTCCATGAAAGCCAAATTTTTGCGACGCTCATAGAGCGCCGCTACAGAAAATACATGCCGGAAGCCACCGCTCCTCCAAAACCAGCCGCGCCCGCGTCGCAGTACACGCGTGCCAATCCGTTTCCGGCGAAGCTCGTCGTTAATCGCACCCTCTGCGGCGAAGGCTCGAAAAAGGACACGCGCCATTTCGAACTCGATCTAAGAGGCTGGGGTTTGAGTTACGAAGTCGGCGACTCAATGACGGTATGGCCGACGGACGATCTCACGGTGGGCGATGAAATCATCAAGACCATTGGTGCCAGCGGCGACGAAGAGG
>DMCG01000232.1 GCA_003445855.1 Spartobacteria bacterium
TCCGTCAGCAATAACGGCAATTGAGGACCCGTATCTGGTTCCCCACCCGACGCATGCCACGTCTCAATGACATGCTTTCTGAACTCTTCCAAGCTTGGGCGACGGGGAGCAAAGCGCCACGTTGTGTAATGCCCATATTCGTGAAAAATGGCGACACCACTCTTTCGCGTGACACTCGCGATTTTCTTAATCACCAGTGCGGGATCGGAAACAAAACAGAGCACCCATCGGCACCAGGAAAAATCGTAATCGCCTTTCGGTAGATCGTCGGTCATCAAATCCAGCTCGTGAACCTTCACGTTCGCGAGCGACTGCGCGCGAACCGCCTCCTCGATCGCGTGCACGAATTTGTTCGAACGTTCGAGCGCGACCACTTCGCCGGTCGGTCCGACAATTTCCGCAAGATCGACAGTCGCATAACCCGGCCCGGCTCCGACATCGAGCACGCGGCTGCCCTCGGTGATGCCGGCCTTCTTCCAGCATTCCAAAACCACCGGGCGCCAGACGCGATGTTGCAGTCCGAGTCTCGCCAGCTCCTCATCGTGCGTCCCGAGGACGTAATCGCGCTCCGTCATCTACTTATCCGTTCTGCTTCCTAATTTAGACCTTCTATTTTTCTCGACCCATCCGATTCTTAGATGGAACTCGATCATTCAATTCCGTGAACTCGCATTCATGACATAATGCTGAGAACTTTCACCATGAAACGCTGTTTTCTTTTTGTTCTTTTGCTTGGGCTCTTCGTCGCCGCGGCGCCGGCGCAGTCAATCATCTTCGTTGTCCGTCATGCGGAAAAGATGGACAACGCTGGCAATGATCCTGACTTAGCTGACGCAGGCCGCGCTCGCGCGGAGCGGCTGGCGAAAATGTTGAAGGACGCAGGTATTAGCGCGGTTTACACAACGGAGTTCAAACGTACGCAACAAACCGCGGCGCCGTTGGCGAAGGCCCTCGGCCTCAACGTCAGGATCGTGCCCGCGAAAGAAACGGCGCCGCTCACGGCAAAGCTGCGCGATCTACACGCTAACGCGCTCGTCGTCGGCCATGGAAATACCATTCCGGATCTGATCAAAGCGTTCGACATTACCACTTCAATCAGCATCGCTGAGAATGATTACGACAATCTGTTCGTGGTGGTACTCGAGGAAAAGCCGCGGTTGATTCACTTACACTATTAATAACGGCCGCCAACAGAGCGAGACCATTCGCTCGCTTGTCTCGGACGAGACCGGGCCGCGCCGACTCTGTCAGCTTGTCGATCTTGTCCACGCGTCCCAAAATCGGTATCGGTCCGCGAAATGAATGACAAAAAGTGCTGGCCATCAGCACGCCTTCTTAGATAAGCAATCGCGCGCGCCCATGCTATTTAATTCGCTCACCTTCGTCGTCTTTTTCACGGTCGTCGTGACCGCGTACTGGAGCATGCGTTCCTGGAACGCGCGGAAGAATCTGCTCGTCGTCGCAAGTTACATTTTTTACGGTGCGTGGAATCCGCCGTTTGCCGCCCTGCTTTTTTCGACGACGGCGATGGATTTTTGGCTTGGGTCGAGAATTGCCAATGCGAAAGGGCGTCATCCCCGGCGGGTCTGGTTGGTTGCCAGCGTCTGCATGAATCTGAGCATGCTCGGGTTTTTCAAATACGGAAATTTTCTGCTTCAAAATTTCCAGTGGCTGCTTGCGCGCATCGGCGTCATCTATCAGCCACCGCATCTCGACATTCTTCTGCCCGTCGGCATTTCTTTTTACACGTTCCATTCCCTCTCCTACACGCTCGACATTTATCGCGGAGTACTACAGCCGACCAAATCGCTGCGCGATTTCATCCTGGCCGTTTCCTTTTTTCCTCAGCTGGTCGCGGGCCCGATTGTGCGCGCCGGTGATTTTCTTCCGCAACTTGTCGATCCACCGAGTCGGCGCACGGGCCGTTTTTTGTGGGGGTTGTTGCTTATGACTCTCGGCTTGTTCGAAAAAATCGTGCTCGCCGACACGATGCTTTCGGGTTCGGCCGATCGCATCTTTGATTATGCCGGTCCGCTCGTTGCGCTCGATTCATGGCTCGGCGTCATGGCATTCGCCGGCCAGATATTCTTCGATTTCGCCGGCTATTCCATCTGCGCCATCGGCGCCGCTCTGTGTCTCGGCTTTCATCTGAAGGATAATTTCCGTTTTCCGTACGCGGCCATTGGCTTTTCCGATTTCTGGCGCCGCTGGCACATTTCGCTTTCCACATTCTTGCGCGACTACCTTTACATTCCGCTCGGCGGGAATCAGGTGCGGCCGGTGCGCGCCGCCCTCAATCTCGTCATCGTCATGTTCCTTGGTGGTTTGTGGCATGGCGCGGCCTGGACTTTTGTCGTTTGGGGTCTACTTCACGGTTCCTATCTCGTAATCGAACGCGTTTTTCGTGCTTTGTTCGAGAACAAAGCGTGGGCCAACAATCTTGCCACACGCGTTCTGGCCGGGTTCGCCACTTACACGGCGGTCTGCATCGCCTGGGTATTTTTTCGAGCGGCCGATTTCACGATCGCCACGCGAATGCTGCGCGGAATGTTTGGCGGTCACGCGCACGGCGACGCCATTCTTTCCACCCGTGAAATGTTGCAGATCGGTATCGTCACGTTCTTCATGATTCTCGTGCATTGGTCGCTGCGCGAGAGCAACATCGAAACGGCCGTGACGCGCTTGCCGCGCTGGGTCGTCACCGCAGCCTGGGCCTTAATGGCTTGCGCCATCATTCTCACTCAAGGAAACAGCAATGCCTTCATCTACTTCCAATTTTAAACGCAAGCTTCGGCTGCCGCGTTTGTTCTTCGCCAAACCGTCGGAAATAGTTCCGCGCGATTACGAGCGCCCTATCCCGCCGCTGCCGTGGCGCGGCATCACCGTCGTTGTTGTGCTGATCGTTATCGCTGCCGCGTCCGCGTGGGAGTTCTATTGTCGCTCGATCGGTTACGGTCCCACGCTCAACGATAACGAAGATCTTTGGACCTCGACACGTCGGCGTGTGAAACCTGAGTCCGTCGTCATCATCGGCGATTCACGCGCCTGGTTCGATCTGGATCTTGACGAACTGCAAAAAGGATTAGGCAAACGTCCCGTTCAGCTCGCGATGGGCGGAAGCTGTGCTTATCCGGTGCTGGCTGACCTCGCCAATGACGAAAATTTTCACGGCACGATTATCTGCAGTGTTGTGCCGCGTTTGTTCGTCGCGCCACCCGGCACTCCGCCGATGGAGCGCGCCGAAAAAGCCGTTCGCCGGGCTCACACTCAAACGCTCGCGCAACGTGCCAGCCAATATCTGGCGATGCCATTGGAAGAACATGTCGCGTTTCTCAAACAGGAGGAACTTACCCTCGATGACCTGCTGAAACGCCTGCCCATTCCCAATCGTCCGAACGCCCTGGTGCCACCTCGCCTTCCGCCTTACTTCGGTACTTTGGATCGGGAGCGCCGCGCCCGCATGATCGAGGAGTGTGCCCGACCGGGAAAATTGCAGAGCACGATTCAGCAAATCTGGTTGCCGCTCTTCACGCCGCCACCGCCGCCGACTTACATTCCGAAAGATGTCTTCATGGCGAAGATGAACGACGCGATCGAAGCCCGCTTCCGCGATATCACCGCGGCTGCGGACAAACTTCGCGCTCGTGGCGGCAAGATCGTTTTCCTCCGTCTTCCTCATAGTGGCGGATTGAAAGCTCTCGAAGATCGAACGACACCGCGCACGGGGATTTGGGATCGAGTGATCAAGGACACCGCCGCACCCGGTATTTATTATGAAGATTTTCCCGAGCTAAGCGGCTTTAACTGTCCCGAATGGTCGCACCTCTCCGCCGGCGACTCTGTCGAATTCAGCAAACGTCTCGTTCCACATCTGCGCAATGCGCTGCAACTGTAGCGTGATCATTCCGCTCGCGTTCATCCACGCGCATAAGACGCGGCTTGTTGGCTCTCGTATATTTTTGCATAATCGGCGACGCTTACGACGAACCCGCGGACCTTCGACATTATGGATTATGTGATTCGCCCGCTCACCATCGCGGATGAAGCCGTTCTGTGGGAGATGTTGTATCAAGCGCTACAGACGGCCGAAGGTGCGATTGCACCGCCGCGAGACGTCGTGCGGCAGCCTGAATTCGCACGCTACGTCGAAGGTTGGGGCCGAGAAGGCGACACTGGCTTTGTTGCATACGATTCAGAGCAGGATGATGAGCTGCTCGGTGCTGTTTGGCTCCGATTACCGATCGGCGAGCACGAGGATAATGAAGAGCAAACGCCGGAGCTCGCCTTCGCCGTCAAACCCGGCCATCGCAAACGTGGCATCGGCGCCGCGTTGCTCACGCAATTGGTCAAGGCGAATCCGCAACACTCCGCGATTTCGATCAGCGCCCCGGCGAATAATCCGGCCGTGCGTCTTTACGAGCGATTCGGATTCAAAGTCGTGCGAGAAAGCGCGGGAAGCGTCACGATGCGAAGAGAGGCCTGAGGAGCTGATCTGTGTTCTCTGCGTTTTACCTTCTACTTTCTAACTTCTACTTTCCGATTTCTTCACTCTTTCAGCCGCACCAACTCCATCGCTTTGTCGATCTTCGACTCGCGAATGAAGCGAGCCGGGAGGCCGCGACATGGATCACAAAACCCGAGGGGCGAGGGTGAGTGAGCGGGAAGCGAACGCATCAAAGCTTTCGGAGTTGTCCTTCAACGCCGGATTCTTCTGCATTCGACGTTGGATGCCCGCTCGCGAAACCTTTCGGAGTTGAGCACTCGCCACGGCGGAGCCCGTCGAAGGCGAAGGCGGGTTGAGCGTTTTCTTCACCCCTGGACTCTCCTCATCCCTCATCCTTCCTATTTTTTGAGGTGTCGATTTTCAATTTACCATCGAGCAAAGTAACTGGCTCCGCGTGGACCAGGCTTGCTGCAGTCAGGAGCGCAACGATTACACTTCCTTCTCTCTTCATGGTTCGGCGAAGAACCGACGACTCGTGGAAAGTTTCACGAGTCATCAGCTACGGACATTAGAGAGACAGATCGTAATGGTGGATCAAGCGCTACGTCGCTCGATGCCGAAAATAGTGCGCCGTCGGCGCCACTTTCCACAACGTGCGACGGAGCGCGCGTTCCACCTTTCACTGCTTTCGGTTCAAGTAATCCTGAGCGGCGATGGCTCGCCACTGATTATTTCGAAACAGCCAGGTGTCGGTGAATCGATAGCGTCGATCGAACGCGCCTTCTTTTCCGCCACCTCTCACGCGCAGAATTCCCGTGACCACGGCGGTATCACCGTAGGCATGCACTTTCATCTCTTCGTTGCGGGCGGATGTCACCCGGTCTGCCATGATCGAGCGAATCAACTCTTCTTTGTTCATGACTGTTGCGTCCTCGGTGTAAACGAAGCCGGGCGCGATTAAACGGTGAAAGGTGGCCGTATCGCGGCGAACGAGTGCGTGCGCCCAATCATTTTCCAAGCGTGTGAGGATTCGCTCCGTCTCAGAGGCATTGGCGCTGGATTGCGCGATCGCTACCAATAGGAAGCAAATGAGTGATTTCATACGTGATGTGATAACTCTTTCCGACCGCTTGGGCGACTTTCTTTTGCGCGCACGGAAACTCCGGGTCTCTTCCTCGACGTTCGGTAGATTTTTCTCGCTTTTGACCGCAAACGCTACGCTGTAATGTCCGACGAACATCCGCTCAGTTTCTGGCTTCTCTTGAAATTCTCGCGCCTTTTTCTGCATGCCTGATTCAAGTGCTTCGTTTGCAGGCGAGGAGCGGTACCACGTTTCCCGGGTCAAAGGCATGCGGCTCTCCCCGGCAGATGGTTTTGCCAGCAGCGTTTGATAAAGATTCAGCCGCCCCCGATCAAACTCCGAAGTGAACCCCGCCAGATAAAGCCGGAAAATGCGCAAGGTTGTTTCACTGGTCAGAGCCCGGATCTCTGAAGCACAAGCTTCCAGCGCCTCACGCCAAAGACGACTGGTCCGCGCGTAGTGCTCGCGCAGACTCTCAACATCGCGGAGCTCGAACCCTGCGGCTTCCGCCTCCGTCAGCGTGCGAGCGATCGGCACTAGTCGCGCATCCGGGAAGACGTAAGCGTCTATGAAGGAATCCCCGGGTCGGATCTCCTCTGTTGCGCTCGTCGTGATGCCTTGATTGAGAAAGTGGCCGCCAGGCCGGAGAAGTCTCCAGGCTCGTTGAAAATAATCGAGCTGCGCTTCGCCCGGCACGTGTTCAATCATGCCGATGCTGGCGATCTTATCGTAGCGCTCCAGCTCGCCCATTTCCCGGAAGTCACACGTCGCAACACGACACGAGTTCTCCAGCTTTTGTTGCACGATCAAAGCGCGCGCGTAGTTCGCCTGCTTCCGACTCAAAGTGATTCCGGTCGCTTTCACGCCGTAATGCTTTGCGGCGTAGCAGATCAATCCACCCCAGCCGCAGCCAATGTCGAGTAGCTCCTCGCCCTCGCGCAGGCCGAGTTTGCGGCAAATCATTTCAAGCTTCGCCGTTTGCGCGGAGGCGAGACTCATCTCTGCCGTCGCGAAATAGGCGCAGGAATAGATCAGGCGCGGATCGAGCCAGAGCCGCCAAAACTCAATCGGCTGATCGTAGTGAAAGGAAATCGCTTGTTTAGCCCGTTTCCGACTCTGCCACCCATGGTTGGTATGAAATGCGTGCCGACTCCGCAGTGCCGCTGCGACCGATCGCTTGAACAGACGTTTCGTCGCACCCAAAACACCGAGCGAGCTTTGATCCCCGCCGATGAAAACATCGCCCAGCGCGGTGGCAGCAATGATGTCCCCTTCAATATCAAAAACGTTTTGAACGTAAGCCTCACCGAGCGTCTTGGCCGATGGATTGGAGAGGAGGGCGCTGAAAAACTGCGGATCGTTTATAGCCAGAGTGAATCGTGCGGAACCATTCTCAGCTGGCAATTCGCTCCCGTCCCAGAGCTTGATTTTGAAATTCCGCGGCCCGTGAGGCTCGAAGAACTGTGAGAGCAGGCGCCGATACGAATCGGTCCGCTCGTCGCAGCCACTACCCGGTTCCGAATGGAGTAACAAGGTCCCCGAGTCTGCCGCAACGTAACCGATAAAGAAAGCATGAAGAGACGGCACTGCGCCGCTACGGCAAGCCCGTCGAAGTCGGGCCGGCGGCTAGTTTTCTCTTCGAGCCGCACGGCTCGGCTGCTTTTGATGTTGGACGTTCCTCCTTCGGTCGCCGCGGCGACCTACGGCGAGACCAGTGAGCGCCTGCCACGCCGAAGCCTCGGCGTAGGCGGGTTCGGCGTTTGCTGCGATGAGCTTCACTTTAGCCTTTATACTTTCTAATTTCTTCTGCATATCGAACGTCAATGTCAGTCACCATGAACGACACCGCAGTGCTGTCGCCCGCCGCGCTTACGTCGACCGCAGAAATCCGGAAATGTTTTCCTGCACTCGAACGCACGCATAACGGTTATCCGGTTGCCTATTTCGACGGACCCGGCGGCACCCAAGTTCCACGGGCGGTCGTGGAGGCGATGACCGATTATCTTTACCGCCACAATGCCAATACTCATTGGGCCTACCCGACAAGCGAGGAGACCGACGCGATCATCGACTCCGCCAGGGGCGTGCTGGCCGATTTCCTGAACGCTGCGCCGAATGAAATCGCGTTCGGCGCCAACATGACGACGCTAACCTTTCACCTCTCGCGCGCTCTCGGCCGCGGCTACAAACGCGACGACGAGATCGTGGTCACCGAGCTGGATCACCATGCGAATGTCGCGCCATGGCGGGCGCTTGAGAAAGAGCGCGGCGTGAACGTCCGCACGGTGAAGATGATTTCTGAAACCGGTGAGCTGGACTGGGAAGATTTTTCCCGGCATCTAAATAAACGCACAAAGCTGGTCGCGATCGGCGCGGCTTCGAACGCGCTCGGGACGATTAACGACGTGCGGCGCGCTGCGGAAATGGCTCACTCGTTAGGCGCGCAAGTTTTTGTCGACGCCGTACACTACGCTCCGCATGAATTGGTTGATGTGCGCGATTGGAATTGCGACTTCCTCAGCTGCTCTGCCTACAAGTTCTACGGCCCGCACATCGGAATTCTCTACGGCCGGCATGACGTGCTCGCATCGCTCGATTTTCCAAAACTCATCCCGGCGCCCGATACTGCGCCGGAACGTGCCGAGACCGGCACACAGAATCACGAAGGGATTGCAGGTGCCTCCGCTGCGGTGGATTTCCTCGCGGCGCTCGCTCCGGGGGGCGCCACGCGGCGCGAACGTTTGAGCGCGGCGCTCAAGCAACTTCATGAGCGAGGCGGCGCATTAATCACACAACTGTGGAATGGTTTGTCGGAAATTGTGCGTCTCTACGGACCGCCGCCCGGCACGGCGCGTACGCCCACGATTGCATTTACCGTGGACGGCGTGCCGTCGACAGAGGTTGCGAAGAAATTGGTGGAGCGGGGAGTTTTCGTCTCACACGGCGACTTCTACGCGATGACCGTGGTCGAGCGATTGGGGCAAACTGCACACGGACTGGTCCGCGCCGGCTGTGCGTGCTACACCACGTCCGAAGAGGTGGATCGGTTGCTTACCGGGGTGCGAATGATCGTGCGCGGGGCGTAATCAGACGCTGCTCTGGCGCTTCCGCGAGAGCTTTGGCGCGCGTAAGCGGCACTCTTGTTCTACGCGAATGCACGTCACCGTTTTTGCCTGCTCACTTTCTGCTTTCTACTTCCTACTTTGTAATTTCTAATTTCTAACTGCCATGCATAATCCCGAGGATCGCAGCTTCATCGGGCATCCGCGCGGTCTTGGCTATCTCGCCTTCACCGAAGCCTGGGAACGCTTTTCCTACTACGGAATGCAATCGCTCCTCGTCCTATACATGGTCGGCAAACTGTTGCATCCCGGACATATCGAGCGCATCGCCGGGTTCGTTCCATTCCGAAATCTGCTTGAGCACGTCTATGGCGGACCACTGTCGGTGCAGGCGCTCGCCTCTGCGATTTTCGGACTCTACACTGGTCTGGTTTATCTTACTCCGATCGGCGGAGGATTGATCGCCGACCGTCTACTCGGACGCACGCGGACGATCACGCTCGGCGCGCTGCTCATGGCGGCGGGCCATTTCCTAATGGCCTTCGACGTGTCGTTCCTCCTCGCCCTCACCTGTCTTGTCACCGGCGTTGGTTGTTTCAAGGGCAACCTCGCCAGTCAGGTCGGCGCGCTCTACGCAACCGGCGACAACAGGCGCGCCGATGCTTTCCAGATTTACTATTTGTTTATCAACGGCGGTGTCATCGCCTCGCCGCTGATCGCCGGCACGCTCGGCGAAGTCTACGGCTGGCATTACGGGTTCGGCGCCGCGGGCGTCGGCATGTTGATCGGCCTGACGATTTATTTGTCCGGCCGGAAATGGCTCCCTCCCGATTCGCCGGTCGTGAAGAAAAGTGAGCGCGCCGCGAAAATTCCGCTCACCCATCGCGAACGAATGGGCATCGTCGCGCTGATCGCGCTTTTGCCGGTGCTCACGATCGCAGTCATCGGCAACCAACAGATTTTCAATGCGTATCTCGTCTGGGCGCAGGAGAAAGCGGACCTTATTTTCTTTGGCCGCAAAATGCCAACGACGTGGCTCATCACGCTCGACTCGATCGTATCGGTAACTTTCCTCGCCGGTGCAGTCGTGTTCTGGCGACTCTGGTCTAAAAAATTCCCTGAGCCGGCCGAGATCACGAAGCTTGGCATCGGCAGCCTCGTGGCCGTGACCGGATTCATCTCTCTCGCAATGGGCGCGGCCATCGCAGCGCATTCCGGAATGAAAGTTGCAATCGGCTGGCTTATCGCCTTCCACGTGCTCAACAGCATCGGCTTTGCGAACGTCTTTCCTGTCTCGCTCGCGCTCTACGCCCGCGTCGCGCCGGCTGCATTATCCGCTACGATCATCGGCATCTTTTATCTGCACCTCTTCGCTGCGAACAATCTCGTCGGCTGGATCGGCGGCTTTCTCGAAAAAATGCCCGCGACACACTTCTGGCTCTTGCACGCGGCGCTCTCTGGAATAGCCGGCGTCATCTTCCTAATCGCCGGCCGCCTCTTCGGCCATCTCCTCGCCCCGGATGACAACTCCGGTGGCAAGCAGTAAGCGATTCGTCGGTTACGTTAGTCCAAAGCCCGCTTCGGCACCCGGATGTCAAATGCCAATCCGGTACGGTCGCCGCGGCGACGCGGACTCGTCCGTGGCGAGCTCGGACCGTTCGGCGTTTTCTTCCGCCCCAGTTTTCTACTTTCTAATTTCTAATTCCTACTTTCGCCCGCCTTGTCGATCTTAGTGCCAGTCTCGGCTCCGGTGCTGCTGGTGAACGTGATCTCGAGCAACTGCAAGGTGCATGGGGGCGGGCGCGGCCCGATTTTGTAGATGAACTCTTTGCTGATAAGGTTCGCAAATGAACGCGACCTTGAATCACGCGCCGAATCTCACTCAACGTCCTCCACGCAGCCCGCGCGTCCGTCTCGGCGGCTACGTGATTCTCGGCCGTATTCTCGATAAGGGCCGCGCCGAACTCGCGGGCACAGCGGGCGAATACAAATACAACAACCCGATGGACCATCATTGGTTCCGGTTTACCGGCATAACCGCCGAGGCATTGAAGGCAGAACTCGCCACGGGAAACGGCGATGGCGAGATGCTGGCGTGGATTGAAGAGAACGCTCCCCACAAACACACGCCGTGGGAAGTTCAGCAATGGAGCGCCTGGTTGAACGAGCGCGGCCCGGATGGCGACGTGGAAACGCTGGAGTTTTTCACCAAGCGCGTCGGCGACATCAGCAAGACCCGTGAGGATGTGAAAACCTGGTTCGATTACCTCGACCTCGACGACCACGTCACCTTCGGCGGAAAAGCGTAGTCCGAGTTTCGCCATGAAACGCTTTCTATCTCTTCTGCTCGTTTTCGCGGTCTGCCTTTCCGCGGCCACCGCCCAATCAACGATTTTCATTGTCCGGCACGCAGAAAAGGCCGGAGACGGCGGCAACGACCCTGATCTGTCAGACCTCGGTCGAGCTCGCGCCGAAACGCTCGCGAACATGCTAAAAGACGCGGGCATATCCGCGATTTACGTGACCGAGTTCAAGCGCACCCAACAGACCGCCGCGCCCTTGGCAAAGGCCCTCGGGATAACCGTAACGACGCTACCGGCGAAAGATAACGCTGCGCTCGTTGCAAAACTGCGCGCGTCGAATGGCAATGCGCTAGTCGTCGGTCACTCAGATACGATACCGGACTTAATCAAAGCGCTCGGAATATCCGAGCCGATCAACATCGCAGAGAACGATTACGACAATCTCTTCGCCGTCGTTCTTGACGAAAAACCGCACCTGATCCGTTTGCATTACCGCTAGTGCTGTGAGTGCCGGTTCTCTCGTTCTCGAGGCACAGGAACAGAGCTGGCCTCTGGACAAACCTTTTCGCATCGCCCGCGGCAGTCGCACTGAAGCGCGAGTCGTGGTCGTGACAGTGAGCGATGGCCAAAACACCGGCCGCGGTGAGGCAGTTCCTATCGCGCGTTACGGCCAAAGCGCGGCCTCGGTTTTGGCGCAGATCGAATCCATGAAAAGCGAGAAAAGTTTGGATCGGCAACAAATTCCAAGAACTGTTGCCGGCAGGCGCTGCACGCAACGCGTTGGACTGCGCGTTATGGGACCTTGAAGCGAAGATCTCCGGCAAGCGCGCCTGGGAACTGGCGAATATGCCGATCGTTCCCGAAGTTGAAACTTCATTCACGATCAGTCTCGATGCGCCGGCTGCGATGGCGGAGGCGGCCAGGGCGAATGCGAACGCTCCTATTCTGAAACTCAAACTTGGCGGCGACAACCTGGACCTCTCGCGAGTCGAAGCTGTGTGCGAAGCAGCGCCCGCGACGCGTCTCTTAATTGACGCCAATGAGTCATGGTCGCCTTCGCATTATCGCAAGATTGTTCCGGCGCTGAAGGGATTAAAGGTTGAGCTGATCGAACAACCGTTTCCTGCCGATGCCGATCACGTCCTTGAAGAACTTGATCATCCTGTTCCGGTCTGCGCGGATGAAAGTTGCCATACCAGTGCCGATCTTCCTCGCCTAACCAATCGCTACGAAGTGCTTAACGTAAAACTAGACAAAACCGGAGGGCTAACGGAAGCGCTGCTCCTGACGGAGAGAGCTCGCCGCGGCGAGTTCAAATTATTGATCGGTTGCATGGTATGCACTTCTTTAGGGATCGCTCCGGCGCGCGTTCTCGCCAGCACGGCGGACTACGTGGATCTGGACGTGCCATTACTCCTGGCCGGCGACCGACATCACCGATTACCCTATGAGAACGGCCGTATCGGGATTCCGGCGCGGGAGCTGTGGGGTTAACAATTTCTACTTTCTAATTTCTACTTTTTACTTTTTCCAAAATCTACTTCTCAAACGCTTCCTTGTTCACAACATATGGCATCTTCGTCGGGTCGCCGCCGTAGTTCCCTTCCAGCACGTCGATCACTGCCTGGGCAGTGCGCCCAGCCATGCCTTTGTCGGGATCGACCGAGAGCCGCGTGATCTGCGCGCCACTGGCGAAGTGATGGAACAGCCGCGT
>DMCG01000083.1:0-307 GCA_003445855.1 Spartobacteria bacterium
TTTAACAGCAGTGACTGTCGATTCTGAGGCTGCACATTTGATGCGTCAAGCCGTTAGTCAGGGATCAGAAGTCAGAGGTCAGATTTGAGTGCGAGACTTCTGACTTCTGATCAAAGGCCAAGTGCGGCCCGTTGCCACGGGACGAGCAAATTTGCCGCGCGAGTGTGATCTGCCGCGATCGCTTCAAGCGTGGCACGCGGCGCGATAAAAGTCGGCTCCAGTTCGAGTTCCCTCGCCACTCGATCGCGCCGAAGTCGTAACTCCTCGCTTCGACGCACCGTCTCCGCGCTCGGCCGCGTCCCAAAAC
>DMCG01000083.1:635-757 GCA_003445855.1 Spartobacteria bacterium
CGGCGGCGGGGAGAAAAATGCCTGTAATCAGGCACGCCTCCCACGGCGAAACTTTCCGCCGCATGCAACAATTCGTGATTTTGCAAAATATGAAATGGCGGACGATCGACCGCGGCCGCTTC
>DMCG01000083.1:1054-2943 GCA_003445855.1 Spartobacteria bacterium
CGCTGGCACGATTGCCGCAGCCATTCGAGCCGGCCGCGTTCCTGCAACTGCGATTCCAATCGATCGGCCAGAGGCAACAGATAATGCGTGTCGTTCGTCGCATACTCAAGCATCCGCGCGGGCAGCGGACGCCGCGCCCAATTCGCCTTTTGCGATCCTTTGGCAAGCTTGACGCCGAAGCAGCGTTCAACTAGCGCGGCCAGGCTGAACTCGCGAATGCCGAGCAGACGCGCGGCGATCGCCGTGTCGAAAATTCGGCGCGCGGCAAAGTTCAAACTTCGGCGAAGCAGCCGCAGGTCAAAATCGGAGCCGTGCAAAACAATTTCCTTCGTCTGAAGCGCAGCGCACAACGGCGCAAGATCGACATTTGCCAGGGGATCGACAATGTAATCCCTGCCCGGCTCGCCACGGGACGAGTCCGTCCGATTGGCGGACAGGCTGAGCTGGAGCAGACAAAGCTTCTCCCGATAAGAATGGAGACTGTCGGCCTCGGTATCGATCGCCACGCGATCGACTCGATTAATTTGCGCGAGCAGCTCGGCCAGCTGCGAAGGACTTGCGATCACTTCAATCGTTGTAGAGGCGCGTGTCCTCACGCGCAAACGCTGCGTTCAATCTGCGGCTGAGGACAGCCGCCCCTACACTGCTCAACGCAATCACTTCAGTCCACTCAAGAGCAATTCGGCATTGGTCTTGGTCGCTTCGAGATTCTCGATCAACTTTTCCATCGCCTCGATCGGCGGAAGCGCTGCCATCGTTTTGCGCAACAACTGCACGCGCTCCCATTCATCCGGATGATAAAGCAACTCCTCGCGCCGCGTGGCCGATTGCAACGGGTGGATCGCCGGATAAAGCCGCTTCTCTTGCAACGCGCGGTCGAGATGCAGCTCCATATTGCCCGTGCCCTTAAATTCCTCGAAGATCACCTCGTCCATCCGGCTGCCGGTCTCGATCAGCGCCGTTGCAAGAATTGTCAGGCTGCCGCCTTCTTCGGCATTGCGCGCGGAGCCGAAGAATTTTTTCGGCTTGATCAACCCTTTCGACTCGACACCGCCGGACATGATCCGCCCTTTGCCTGGCTGCATATTATTATAACCGCGCGACAACCGCGTTATGCTGTCGAGCAATATCACGACGTCCTTTTTCATCTCGACCAGACGCTTCGCGCGCTCCAGCACCAGCTCCGCCACCTCCACATGTCGATGTACGTTTTCATCGAAGTTCGAATGATAAATCTGGCAATCGATTTCCCGCTCAATGTCGGTCACTTCTTCGGGACGCTCGTCCACCAGGAGCAGAATGAGAACAATCTCGGGGTGATTTGCGCGGATTCCTTTCGCGATCTCCTTGAGCAAAATCGTTTTCCCCACCCGTGGCGGCGAGACGATCAACCCGCGTTGCCCTCGCCCCAGCGGCGCCAAAAGATCGACCGCGCGCGCGCTGATCGAGTTCGTCTTTGCATTTTCCAGCATGATCCGGCCCTGTGGAAATTGCGGAGTTAACTTCTCGAAATCGGTCGGCTCCGTCCATTGCTCCGCCGGTTGACCTTCGATGGTCGTGACCTGGTCAAGCATGAGCGATTTCTCGCGATCGCGCGGCAGACGCAGTGTTCCCGCCAGCAGTTGGGCGGGGCGCAATTGAAATTGCTGAATGATCGCGCACGGCACGCAAACATCCTCCGGCACCGGTAGAAAATTCAGTTCCGGCCAGCGAAGCAAACCGAAGGAATCGCCCACCTGGTCTAAAAAACCTTCCGCGGTCACAGTCGTCCCGGTGCTCAAGGCCGCGCGAATTAGATCGAGAATGTGATGATGACGCGAGCGGGCGGAATGCAGCCGCAGATCGAAATCGCGCCCGAGCGATTCGAGCTCTTCGCTCGAAAGTTTCTG
>DMCG01000017.1 GCA_003445855.1 Spartobacteria bacterium
TAAACCGTGTCGCGGCCGCGCTGGAAATTCGTTTCCAGCAAAAACGATTGCGTTGTCTCACCGGAATCGTTGTTTTGTCCCCAGACAAAACTGTTCGACCAATTGGAATCGTGGCCGAGTGGCTGATTGTAAATCGCCGACGCCGTCGTGCGATGGCGTTTCACATCCGGCTCCACTGCTTCCGGACTTTTGATGTAACCGTGCGAAACTTGCAGCGCCAGATTTTGCGTCGGATTCCAGGAAACGCGTCCACTAAATGAATCGAAGCGCGGCCGATCGAAATCGTAGCGATCTTCATCCGGCTCGCGGCCATTAAAAACGCTGCCTTCGATTTTTATGCTGCGCCATTGCACGCCGGCCGTCGCGACACCAAACGTGACATGCGTTGAATCCTGCCAATGATGTGCGATCGGCGCGTCGGGATCATCCATCGCCGAAAGTCGATGCATGAAAGTGGGCGGTCCAAGCGCCGGTTCGCCCGGATAACCGAAATAAAAATACGCGCTAAGATCGACATCGAACTTTTGCGAGAGGCTCACTGACAATTCATCGAACAGATCGTGCGGATGTTGTCGATCGTGCAGCGGTTGATCGTGCCACGACTCGCCGCTTTGAAATAAAAGCGGATAACCACGGCCGCCTTCGGTGAGCGGATCGAGACTCATCATCAATCGCCCGCCAAGCTGCATGGTTTCATTTATCGGATGCGAGTACATCGCCATGATCCAGTTCGGCGCATCGATCCGGTCGTCGCCGCGGCGCGTGCTCACATTTGTGTAACGCGGAAAAATGGCGCCATGCAACATGAGCATGTCGTCGCCGAGCATGAACATGCGCCCGTACATCGGCGTGGAATCTGGCACCCAGGCCGTGCCCGAGCTTTCGCGACTCATTGGGTCGGCAATGTTGACCGACGATTGCATCGACATGCCTGCCGCGCCGAAGGTCGCCGCGGCGACCGAAGGCGGGTGCTCGTGATGCGGGCGATTGAGGTCAATCGCCCCTACCTTCTCTTCATTCGATGTTGGACGTTGGACGTTGGACGTTGAGCGTTTGCTGTTGTGTTTCAGCGGCACGAGTTTCATGCCGCACTTTGGGCAATTGCCGGGATGATCCATCACCACTTCGGGATGCATCACACAGGTGTATTTTTGCGCAGGTGACGCCGACGGCGATGCCGAAACGCCCGGCGACTGCGCCGTTTGCGCGGGAGCTGCGCTTATCGCGCAAGTCGTCGCGATCAGCAGCAAAGTTAAAAATTTGTTTCTCATATTGATCTTGGTTGAAATTGAAAAAGGAATGCGCACGCCGCGATGAATTCGCGACGCGACGAATAGACAACAGACAATCCGCCAGTGCGGATCCGGCTGGTTAGGCGAGGCGCGGCGGAGCGTGTGCGAGGATGCTCCGCTGCAAAATCAATTCAGCGAAACTTCGCGCGCCGGGCGGTCCGGTGTCGAGTAACAGCGGCAATAATGCATTTCGCGAGGTTGCGATGAGCGCTAATTTTTCGAAGTAAAGATCGACATCGGAAAAGCTAGTGTCGTCATGCACCCAGCTTTTCGCTGCGCTCGAAACAACAGCGCGCAAAATCTTGCAGCACTCTACTTCCGTTGATTGCTCTTTTTGCTTCGCCGGCTTGGAATGGAACGGACATGCGGTTGGTGAGGCCTCCACTTGAGTGGCGACCGCGCCGAACGCGCAATGATTCGAGATCGCGATCCATGAGAAGATCACGAACAGGACAATCGCCCACTGCACAATAGGGCTTCGTCCGATCGTGTTCATGTTCGACTGCATCTTGTCGGTGTAATGCGCGGATTCAAATGTTTTCTCTCATTCCGGGCGGATCAACGAGTGGCGCGACGCTGCCGGACGTGACGCCTTCCGGCGGCACAACGTCCGCGTTTTGAGGCGTAGTTGTCGATGTTGCGGGCAATTGCGGTTGCTCAATCCGTGTCGACATCAACATGGCTGTGAACAATAACGCCGCGCCGAGATAGTACGGGGCGCCCGGCGAATGAAACGAGCGCTCCGGATTGATAAACCAGGCGTAGGTCCACGAAAACAATCCGGGGCCGATTAGAAATGAGAGCGAACGCAAGCTGCCGATAGCGCCTTGCAGCTCGCCTTGTTCGCGTTCGCTTACACGGTGCGTCATCATTCCCTGCGCCGCGGGCATCGAGATATTCCACATCGAAATGATCGGAATCGACGCGAGATAAACCGTGCCGCTTCGCGCGAGACCGGCGATAAGCATGCCGGTCGCGCCGAAAAATTGGCCGATGTACAATGTGCGCCGTTCCCCAAAACGCGCGACCATGCGCGGCGTCAAGCCGGCGGAAATGACGGCGGTGCAAACGCCGACGACGGCAAGTGAAAGGCCGATCATGGTTTGGCTCCAGGCATAGCGATAGATGGCATACAAGGCCCAGATGCTGAAAACATTGTGCGCCACGTAGGCAAGAAATTGAATCGTGGCCAAGCGCCACAATTCATGATGCGAGCGCAGCAATACGAGCGAGCCAACCGGATTGGCGCGACGCAGCGTGAATTGCTTGCGTCGCTCGCGCGGCAATGATTCGGGCAGGAAAAAATATCCCCAGAGCCAGTTCGTTAGGCTAAAACCGGCCGCGACCAGGAATGGCAGACGTGGGCTGATATCTCCGAGCGGTCCGCCGATCGCCGGCCCCAGAACAAAACCAAGACCAAACGCGACCCCGACCAGCCCAAACGCACCGGCGCGTTTTTCTCTTGGGACCACATCCGCGATGTAAGCCATCGCCGTTGGAATGCTCGATGAAGTAATGCCGGATATGATGCGCCCGAGAAAAAGCCAGCTCATCGTCGGCGCCAGGGCCATGACGATGTAATCGAGACCGAGCCCCAGGTTCGACAAGAGAATCACCGGCCGGCGCCCGAAACGGTCGGACAAAACGCCGAGCACAGGCGAGAAGAAAAATTGCATCGACGCGAACACCGTGCCGAAGATTCCATTCCAATCGGCCGCGACCTTCATATTGCCGCCGAGAAAATCGAGGATCAGTTTTGGCAGGACCGGCGCGATCAAGCCGATCGCAAGCATGTCGAGCGTCACGGTGACGAAGATAAAAACAACGGCGGCTTTGCGCGCTTTCATGAGAAGATCGATCCGCCTGAGGCGGACAAGATCGACATCGAACTAGCTGGCGCGCAGCTTATTTCAAGCGTCATTTATTAATATGATGCCGCTTTCTTATCTCTCGCCGAAAACGGAAGTGCGTGAGAGCAAGATTCATGGGCGCGGATTATTTGCGACGGCCGGCATTGCCAAAGACGAGATCGTCGCGGTGAAAGGCGGGCACATCGT
>DMCG01000087.1:0-2272 GCA_003445855.1 Spartobacteria bacterium
ATGCCGTGGTTGAAGATTTGCATGAATACGCCACTCAAGGCCGCCTGCATGTCGATCAAAGACGATGTCGATCTTGCGGTGACGGCGAAGAGACCGAGCATGCAGTAGCCGAGATGGTTGATCGACAAGTAGGCAACCATCCGTTTCAAATCCGACTGCGCCCACGCCGCGAGCGAGGCAAAGACGATCGAGCAAATCGCCAGTCCGAGCAGCCACGGGCCGAGGATTTTGATTTCATGCGGGAAAAGTGGAAGGAGCAGGCGCACGAAACCGTAAACGCCCATTTTCGAGAGCACCCCGGTCAGCACCATCGACACGCCGGTGGGTGCGCTTTCGTAAGCGTCGGGCAGCCAGGTGTGAAACGGAAAGAGCGGCACTTTCACCGCGAGTCCGAGAAAGATTCCGGCAAAGGCGAACCACGCGAGCTTACCGGTGAGGAGCCCGTTTTTGCCGAGATCGGCCAATGTGGCGAAATCGAACGTGCCCCTCGTGAAATAGATTCCGAGGAACGAGAGCAGCATCGCGACGCTGCCGAGAAATGTGTAAACGAAAAACTTGGTCGCGGCGCGATCGCGGTTCTCGCCGCCCCAGATTTTGATGAGCAGGAACGCCGGTATGAGGCTCATCTCGTAAAACAAAAACCAGAGAATAAAATTTTGTGCGGTGAACGTGCCGTAGAGCGCGGATTGCATCACCAGCATGAGCGCGCCGGCACCGCGGTCCATCCGCTGCGCGAGAAAGGCGAATGGAAAGACGAGCGACGTCAGCAACACGAGCAGAAGGCTTAAGCCATCGACGCCGACGAGATATTCGGCGCCGATTGCTGGAATCCAGTTGTGACGTTCGACCAGCTGGAGGCCGGTGGCGGTGGTGTCGAAGTTTCGCCACAACGTGAACGCGAGAATTGCGGTGATGAGGTTGAATCCGAGAGCGATTCCGCGCGCGAAGTTTTTCGGTGCGACGCTCACGAAAAAAGCGCCGGCGAGCGGAATGAGAATCAGAGCCGTGATCATGTGAGCCATGCGTAAAGGATCAGCAGCGCGAGCACGCTTACGCCGACGATGCGCAAATAGTTTTGGATTTGTCCCGAGTGCAACGTGGACACCAAACGGCCGAGGCCGCGCGTGCCGCTGGTGGCTTCATCGACTCCGGCGTTGATGCCGCGTTCATCGAAGTTGGTGCTGAGAATTCCGAAAAGCTGGCCCGCTCCGCTGAACGTGCGCACCAGACCATCCCAGAAATAGCGATCCATCCAGTCGGACAAACGCGCAGCCATTCTGCTCAGCGCGACAACGGTGTGATCATAAAGTTCGTCCAGCCACATCTTGCTTTCGAGAAATCGAAATAAGACGGGCTGCGTCTGTTCGAGCGGATCCGCTTCCGAGATACGATGTCGATCTTGCCGGCCGACGTTGCGATACATTAGCCAGCCAAGTCCAATGCCGGCGGCGACGAGGGCGAGCGAAACAAAAAGCATCGGCTGGATTAAGCGCGCGATATGAAACTGCGCCGGTTCTCCATTGAGATAAGCATGGAGCCACGGCCATGCGGGCGTGAGCAGGACGCTGAAAACAATCGAGCAAGCAGCGAGCACGATCAGCGGCATGGTCATGACCCGCGGGCTTTCGTGCGCATGCTCTGAGGCTGCGCGTCGGTTGCCAAAAAAGACGTAAATGATTTGGCGCGTCATATAGAGCGCGGTCAGTACGACCCCGGCGAGCATGAGGTAATGCGGCAGATGCGACGCGTGCCAATGCGCCGTGGCGTGCAGGATTTCCTCTTTCGTCCAACCTCCGGCAAAGAAGAATGGGACGCCGCTGAGGGTCATCATGCCGATGGCATACGTAAGAAACGTAATCGGCATAAGGCCTCGGAGGCCGCCTATCTTGCGAATGTCCTGTTCGTGATGGCAGCCTTGAATGACCGAGCCGGCGCCGAGGAACAAGAGCGCTTTAAAAAAACCGTGTGCGATCAGATGCATCATGCCGGCGGCGACACCGCCGACCCCCAGCGAAACCATCATCAATCCCAACTGCGAGACGGTTGAGTAGGCGAGGATGCGTTTGATATCGAACTGCGCGAGCGCGATGAGCGACGCCATCAGCGCGGTGATGACACCGATCGACACGACCACGGTGAGTGACGGCGTTACGCCGTCGACTGCGCCAAACGAGAAGAGCGGATAAACGCGCGCGACGAGAAACACACCGGCCGCGACCATGGTGGCAGCGTGGATCAACGCGCTCACGGGCGTCGGACCTTCCATCGCGTC
>DMCG01000087.1:2504-2770 GCA_003445855.1 Spartobacteria bacterium
GGCAACCAGACGTGCAGCGGGAATTGTCCGGATTTGCCGACGGCGCCGCAGAAAATCAGCAGCGCGACAAACGTGGCGGAGGCGCCGAGCGCAAGAAGTCCCGCGTTTTCCAGGCAACCATTTCCGTTATCATAAAAAAGCAATGTGCCGCTGCCGCCGTAGAGCCAGAGAATGCCGAGGAAAAATCCCATGTCACCGATGCGCGTGGTGACGAACGCTTTTTTCGCGGCGGCCGCTGCGCTTGGTTTGTGAATCCAGAATCCGAT
>DMCG01000087.1:3015-5131 GCA_003445855.1 Spartobacteria bacterium
ACGCCGAGCATGGCGGCGGAAAAGAAGGAGAGATAGGCGAAGAAGCGGGTGAAATTTTTGTCGTCGGCCATGTAGCCGATGCTGAAGACAAAAATGCAAAGCCCGACCAGCGCGATCATGATCAGCATCGCGGCGGCGAGCGGATCGAGCACCCAACCAATGCGCAGCGCGTTTTCCCCGAAGGTGAACCAGGTGAAATTGTGAAACGCGCGATAGCCGGGCGTTTGCAGTGTTGGCAGGAAAGCCAAGATCGACAATGCGAACGCGGCGATCTGTCCGACGATCGCCAGCGTCGCTGCAGCCCTGCGCCGTGAATTAGCGACGCCGAGGATGATCAAAGAAGCCGCGAGCGGCACCGCCGGAATCAGCCAGAGGTTGGTGACGATCCAGCTCATTGCACGATTACGAGCATGAGCACGAGTAAGAGTTTATCACGAGTCATCCTTTGAGCTGATTGAGTTGATCGACGTTGGTCGTTCGGTAATGGCGGTAAACAGCGATCACGAGCGCGAGACCGACGGCCGCTTCGGCGGCGGCGATCGCGATGGAAAAAATTGCGACCATCACACCGGTGGGCTGTTGCGGCTCCGGACCGAAGCGCCAGAACGCGATGAAATTGAGGTTGGCCGCGGCGAGCATCATCTCGATACCGATGAGAATGA
Organism: Spartobacteria bacterium; assembly: GCA_003445855.1. Taxonomy (GTDB): domain Bacteria; phylum Verrucomicrobiota; class Verrucomicrobiia; order Chthoniobacterales; family UBA10450; genus UBA10450. Next base: position 3,678 of record DMCG01000087.1, read on the forward strand.
AAATCGCGTGACGCCGGCTGAGCGCGGCGAGCAGTCCAATACAGAACAGCGCCGCGGATACGACAAGCAAGATCGACAATGTCATTCGCGCTTTTCCTCCATCACGAGAATGAGCGCGCCAATCAGCGCTGCGGTCAGCAATACTCCAACGCATTGCAGCGGCCAGACGTAATCGGTCATCAGCACTTCGCCGATTCGTTTCACGGTTAGCGCTTCGATTGGCGGCGCAGCGATGGCGAGCGTTGGCGTTCGGAGAATTGCCCAGACCAAACCAGCGAAGACCGCAATGGCTACGACCACACCGCCCCAGTTGAACCTGCCGGGTTTTTCCAAGTCGTGTCGTGTCAACAAAATCGTGAATACGATCAACACGGCAACGGCGCCGACATACACGAACACCTGCACCAACCCGACGAACTCGGCGCCGAGCAAAAAGAAGAATGCGGCGAGGCCGACAAACGCCACTACGAGACTGAGCGCGGCATGCATGAGCTTTTGCAGAGTGGCGGCGGCGAGCGCGCCACCGAGTGTCAGAATGGCGATAACGATGAAAGCAACGCTGCTCATTCGGCGAAACGATACGTGCGCGGCGCGAATTTCTTACTCGTATCGAGAAAACGCGACAGCCCGATGTAAACGATCGCAACAACGGCCAGCGACCAAAACCATCCGGCCAGTCCGCGCCCCTGGTAATGCCAAACGGCCGCGGCAATGATGCAGGTGAAAGCCATCGGCAGCATGAATTTCCAGGCGAAGCTCATGACCTGATCGACGCGCATGCGGGGCAGGGTCCCGCGAATCCAAATGAAGACGAAGAGCAAGATCGACAACTTCGCGAAAAACCAAACGTAGGACGGAATGAATTCGAGCGCGCGTATCGGCGCATGCCAGCCGCCAAGAAACAGCGTTACGGCGAGGCCGCTGACGGCGAACATTCCCAAGTATTCCGCCATAAAAAACGTGGCGTACTTGAATCCGGAGTATTCGGTCATGTGGCCGGCCACAATTTCGGATTCGCCCTCCGGCACATCGAATGGTGTGCGGTTGGATTCGACGAGACTAGAAACAAAAAACAAAATGAAAGCGGCCGCGCCCCATGGCGTGAAGACGAACCAACGCGGCACAAAGCCGAACGCGTAGCCACCTTGCGCGGTGACGATCGCATCAGGCGCAAGCGAGCCGACGACCATCACCACCGGAAGCGTCACGATAATGAGCGGCAATTCGTAGCTGACCATTTGCGCGATCGCGCGCATCGCGCCCAACATCGAGAACTTGTTGTTGCTGCCCCAGCCGGCCATGAAGACGGCGAGTTCGTTACTGGAACCGACGGCAAAGAAAAATAGAATGCCGCCATCAATCGCGAACGGCGTCATGTTCTGGCCATAAGGGATCACGCCAAGCGCAAGAATCGCCGCTGCGGCGATCAGGATGGGCGCGAGAAAATGCACGAT
>DMCG01000200.1:0-437 GCA_003445855.1 Spartobacteria bacterium
AACGAGCGACCGACGAATTCATTTTCGGCGAAGCCTTCGGACGATGTTAGATCGACATAAACATTTGCGCGGAAGCGACGCTTATCGACGGCCACGCCGGTTTCCTCGCCCAGTTTTTTCGCCGTTTGCACGGCGAAGATCGACAACGGACGACAATCGGTGATCGCCTTGTCCGAGCGAAGCAATGTGAGCTCGTGATTTCCGTCGATGTTTAATCGCAGATTGTCGATCAAAGCCGGGTCATCGATCGCGAAGGTTTTCCCATTCGGCGTTTCGACATCGATCATTAACTCGGATACGTCAGCCGAGATCGGATTCACGCCCGACCCCAATTTCTCGGCTTCACTCAAGTTGACCGGTCGCGCTGCTTTCTCCGGATTTCGGAAGCGCGCGCGGTAACGAATCATCTGACGTTGATCGCGTCCGGTGAAAAACGG
>DMCG01000200.1:771-5105 GCA_003445855.1 Spartobacteria bacterium
GCATAACCGGCGAACAATTCATCCATCTCTTCGCCGCGCATGCTTTTGACCGGATACCGCCAAAGGCTCTCAACTTTTCCGACGATGCTCATGGGGAGAAGTAGAAAGGAGAAATTACAAAGTGGAAAGCCAGAGGTCAGAGGTCAGAGGTCGGATGTCAGACGCGGTGGTTACTGCAAATATTTGTCGAACCAGGCGACGGTTTGGTCCAGGCGACCGGCCTGGTTCTCGGGCTTGACGAAGAGGTGGCCTTCGCCGGGATAGACAATGAGCTGGGTCGGGACTCCCAGGGTCCGTAACGCGTGCCAAAATTCGTAGGACTGCGGGGCGGGACATTCGGCGTCGTGCTCGCCGACGATGACCAAAGTCGGGGTCTTCACCTTCTTGATGTAGTGAATGGGCGAACTTTTTTCGTAGGCGCCCGGATCATCGTAAATTGATGCGCCGAAAAAGGGGATCATCCACTGATCGATCAGGTTCTGGCCATAATAACTTTGCCAATTGGTAATGCCGGCGCCCGCGACGGCGCCACGGAAACGATCGGTTTGCGTGACCGTCCACATGGTCATGAAGCCGCCGTAACTCCAGCCGGTCACGCCGAGACGCGCCGGGTCGATCGGATATTTCGCGATGGCGGCGTCGACTCCGGCGAGAATGTCGCGCAGATCGCCGCCGCCGAAATCTTTCACGTTGGCGCGGGTGAAATCTTCTCCCTGACCGTAGCTGCCGCGCGGATTTGGCAAGAGAACATAGTAACCGCGTGATGAGAGAGCGGCGATGATCGCTCGCGACATTCCAAAACCAGCCGGCCAGTCCGGTGTTGTGACGCTGGAAGGTCCGCCATGGATCAGCACGACCATCGGATATTTTTTGCCGGACTCCACTTTTGCGGGTGGGAGAAGCCATCCCTGAATGTTCAATCCTTCGTTCGTCCACTCGAGGTTCTCGGCCTTGCCCCACGTTGGAGTTTGAGCCGAGTTGTTGGAAGTCAGTTGTTTCCATTCACCGATTGGCCCGGCCCAAACTTCGGGCGGCGTTTCAAACGTGCTGCGGACGACGGCGGCGGATTTGCCATCTTTGGAAAGAGCGAAGTCAGGGAAATTGCCGAAAGCGTAAAAAGCTTCCGCGCCTTTCCAAATTGTCCGCACGGAGTTGTTAGCGAGCGTCAGTTCGGAGATCGCGCCTCCGCCTCCAATATATTCGGTCAGCAAAATGCGATCGGGCGTTTGCCAGAAGAGGGAACTGACCGAGCTCTTGCGACCTTTGGTGCGATTTACGGCTTCATGTTTAGAGGAAGAGGCAGATGGAGAGGAAGAGATGGTGAAGAGGTCGCCACCGTGGAAGCCTTCATCGCTCATCAGGCCTTCAATGAAGGCGATCGATTTGCCGTCCGGTGACCACCGTGGGACCGCGACTTGCAAAGAAGATTTGTAGATGGAGGTCGCGTTTCCTTTGGCGATGTCGATCGTGTAAATCTGCGCGATCCACCAATTGTTATCGCCCGGCCCCGGAGCGGCTGTTGTCACGAACGTTTTGTCGTCGGCCGACCAATCGAAATCGTAGATGTGAAGATCGGTCGGCGAAACCTGTCGGAGCTGGCGGGTGGCAACGTCCAGAACGGCAATGCGCTGATTGTGGATGGCGGTGTCGATGACACCGGTCGTCGCGGGCGCCGCCATCAACGGGCCGCCGCCGCCCGCATCTTCTATATAGAGGAAGGCGATTTGCTTGCCATCGTGCGACCAACGAACGCGCGCCGCGTACCCTTTCAGTTTTGTAAATTTTTGCGGGTTGGAGCCATCAGCATTCACCGTCCATAGTTGTCTCTGGTCTTTCTCACCGCCGGTGGAAAAAAACGCGAGCGTCTTGGAATCGGGAGACCAAACGGGATCGAAGTCGCTCCTCTCGCCACCGCCTCCGATGTTAATCATCGCGGCCGGCGCGTTTCCCGAGGCTGCACGGACACAGGTTTGCTTCGCTGGTGTTGCGACAGTGGACTGAACCCATGCGACATGTGCGCCATCCGGAGAAATGGCAATGTCGCCGTAAAGGACAGTTTTCCCCAGCTGTTCGGTCAGCTGCATGTTCTGAGCTGTTAACAGCGCCGGAAACAAACAGGCCAGCAAAAAATGTTTCATGGTGTGATCGTGACAAAGGCCCGAGGGAGCGGCAAGGGCAGAGGAGAGAGAGCTTTCAAAACTGAAATCTCGAAAAGCTGCAACGCGGAAATTAGAGGGATCTGCTATTCTTTTGTGATGAGCAGAGCGTTCGTACGCGAAGATGTCGATCCTCCGGAGCGGAGTGGCAGGAAGCGCGCGGCCTCAGGGTTGCCGCCGGGTGCAGTAAATTACATCACGGCGCGCGGCGTTGCGCGATTGCAAGCTGAGCTGGCAAAGTTGCGCGCCGCTGGCGACAACGCGGAACGCGTCGCGGAACTCGAACAAACTCTCGGTTCGATCGAGATTGTCGACCCACCAGACGCACCATCGCAGAGCGTCTCGTTTGGTACGACGGTGACAGTGAGCGACAACGACGGCAAAACTGAGACTTACACAGTTGTAGGCGTGGACGAACTGGACTTTGTGCCGAACGCGGTGAGTTGGATTTCGCCGATCGGCAAAGTAATTCTCGCGTCGGAGCTCGGTGATCGCATTACGCTCGAAGACGGCCGCTCGGCGAAGATCGTGAAGATCGAGTAACGATAAAAAAGTAGGAAGTAGAATGGAGCGAGCAGGGATGAGCGACATGGCCGGTAACACCGCGAGGTAGCGGTGAGTGAGTGGGCGGCGAGCGAATACAAAGGCTAAAGTAGAAGTTTGGCAGAAGGCAGAAGCGGCCTAACCGCGATCAGCCGATGCGGCGAGGGCGGTTTGCACACCGGCGATCGCCATGCCCCCCTCGCCGACAGCAGCAGCACAACGTTTGACCGAGCCGGAGCGGACATCGCCTGCCGCAAAAATCCCCGGTAGACTCGTCTCGAGCGGGCCGGGTTGACGCTCGTTCCCTTTCCATGCGAGCGCATTCAACACGTCGGATCCCGTCTTGATGAACCCTTTTTCGTCGCGCTCGATTTCGAGGGGCAGCCACTCGGTGCATGGATTGGCGCCAATCATGGAAAAAATCGCCGGGGTTTGGACAACGCGCCGCTCGCCAGTCTTCGTGTTTTCGAGCTCGGCTTCTTCGAGCATTTTCCCTCCGGACAATTTGCGAACCTGTGTGTGAAAGAGAATCTCGATGTTCTCCTTCACTTCCACTCGCCGCGAAAGATAGGTCGACATCTTAGAGAGATTTTCTCCGCGGAGGACGAGCAATACTTTGGCGGCGCCTTCGGAAAGGAACATCGCGGCCTGGCCCGCCGAATTGCCACTACCGACGACGATGACAGTAGCGCCGCGACAAATCTGACCCTCCAGCGCGGTTGCCGCGTAGTAAACACCCATGCCTTCAAATTGTTCGCGCCCCTCCGCATCCAGCCGGCGGTAATCCGCGCCGGTCGCGATCAGGACGCTCTTCGCCCGCAGCACCGCCCCGCAACCGTCGACCTGAAGACAGGCGCGGTATTCATCGGCGTCATTGTAATGAAGCGAGAGAGCTTGGGACGGCGTGGAAAATTTCGCGCCGAAGCGATACGCTTGAAGCTGGGCGAGCCAGGTCAAATCGCCGCCGCTGATTCCGGTAGGGAAACCAAAAAAGTTTTCGATCAAAGAGGAGGAGCCGGCCTGACCACCGGGCGCGTAACTTTCCAGCACCACTGTTGTTAATCCTTCGGAGGCGGCATAAACAGCAGCGGCCAGACCGGCAGGACCTGCACCGACGATCGCCAGGTCCGACATGATTTCGGTTTCGTTCTCGAACGCGAGCGGGCGGAGCAGACCAACCACTTGTGCGACTTCGCGTAATGAAGGTTTGCGCAAAGGATTGCCGGCCGGCGTAATCAGCACCGGCAAATCGCGACTGGTCAGGTGCAGACGTTTGCTGAGGGCTTGTCCTTGTTCGCTCTCAAATTCAATGAGCCGATGCGGAATATGATTTTTGTCGAGGAAATCATCGAGCTGATGTCCTTCGCGGGCGCCGCTCGCCGCGAGGACGCGCAACCCGGCAAATTCCGGATCGCGTCGCAGCCGGCGGCGACGCATGATGAGTGCATTCACAATGGTCGCGCTCACGCCGGGCAATTCGGCGAACGCGCGTCGAAGTTTGTCCGCGGGCACGTAGAGGATCTCGCATTCCGGTGAGGTCACACGCGCGCTGGCCAGGGCTGAAGTGCCCTGCAACATGGCGACGTCGCCCATGAAGTCGCGCTCGCGTGCGGTGGCGAGAATTTGTTCGGTCCC
>DMCG01000228.1:0-2575 GCA_003445855.1 Spartobacteria bacterium
GCACGTGCACGACGGAAATGTGCGGAGTGACCATGGACCTGGCGGCTTACAGCACCTTAAACGCAACCATTTACGGGATCAGCGGCGACAATCCGTTCGCGCAGGAGGCGTGGGCGCAGAAGGAAAAAATCGAAGTGCCGCTGCTGAGCGATTACGAACACAAAGTCGCGCAAGCTTACGACGTCGCTTACGATTCCTTCCTTCCGCAAATGAACCTTGGAATGGGCGGCGTCCCGAAACGCGCGGTCTTCATTATCGATCGTAACGGCGTGATCCAGTATGCGGAATGCGATGACGACGCACGCGCGCTGCCAAATTTCGACAAGGTGAAAGCAAGATTGGCGGAGCTAAAATGATCTCGCGCAAAGGACACAAAGGGCACGACGGTCTCAACCTGATTCTAACTTCCTATTCTTTGTGTCCGTTGTGCGACAAAAATGACTGACGAGTTTAAGACACTGAAAAAATTCGATGCCGGCAAAGGTCGCGAAGGATTTTTGCATTCGTTGCCGGCCTTGGAAGAACAAGGCGTCGGCAAAATCTCGCGGTTGCCGGTGAGCATTCGTATCGTGCTCGAATCGGTGCTGCGCAATTGCGACGGGAAAAAAGTTCGGCGCAAAGATGTCGAAACGCTGGCGAAGTGGAACGCGAAGAAACCGGCGAATGAAGAAATCCCGTTCGTGGTCGCGCGCATTGTTCTGCAGGATTTCACCGGTGTGCCGCTGGTTGTCGATCTTGCGGCGATGCGCAGCGCGGTCAAAAAACTCGGCGGCGATCCGAAAATCATCGAGCCGCTGGTGCCGGTCGATCTAGTCGTCGATCACTCAGTGCAGGTCGATTTTTTCGGCTCAGCGCAGGCGCTGCGTTTGAATTTGGAAATGGAATTCAAGCGGAACCGCGAGCGCTACCAATTTTTAAAATGGGGACAGCAGGCCTTCAGCACTTTCCAACTGATCCCGCCCGGCATCGGGATCGTTCACCAAGTCAATCTCGAATACCTGGCAAAGGGAGTGCTGAGTAGTGGCGCAACTTTCCAAGTTGCGCCTGGGGGATCGCAAGTTGGAAAACTTGCGCCACTTTTCTATCCGGATACGCTGGTCGGGACCGATTCGCACACGACCATGATCAACGGCCTCGGCGTGGTTGGCTGGGGCGTGGGCGGAATCGAAGCGGAAGCCGGAATGCTCGGGCAGCCCGTTTATTTTCTGACGCCGGAAGTCGTCGGCGTGCACCTGACCGGACAATTGCGCGAAGGCGTCACCGCGACCGACCTCGTGTTGCACATCACGGAAATGCTGCGTGCGCAAAAAGTCGTTGGAAAATTCGTGGAGTTTTACGGCGAAGGCGCGGCGTCGCTTCCCGTTCCCGATCGCGCAACGATCGGAAACATGTCACCGGAGTACGGCGCGACGATGGGATATTTCCCGGTCGATCAAGAGTCGGTAAATTATTTGCGAGCGACCGGGCGCACCGATGAGCAGTGCGCGGCGTTTGAAAATTATTTTCGCGCGCAAAAAATGTTCGGGATGCCGCGCAAAGGCGAAATCGATTACAGCGTCGATCTCGAATTGAATCTCAGCGATGTGCAGCCGGGCGTGGCTGGGCCGAAACGACCGCAAGATCGGATCAATCTTCCGGAACTTGGCGAAACGTTTCGCTCGCTTTTGCAGAAACCGATCACGGACGGCGGCTACGGAAAAAAAAATGTCGATCTTAGCGCGAAACATCTCGTGCAATTGAATGGGACGCCGCCACGCGACGGCGAGATGGCTTCGAGCGACAAAGAAGAGCAAGGCATCGAGCCGGGCGATGAGCGCAACAAGGTCGAGATGGTGGCGAACCGGCCAACGCCGAACACCGCTCGCGAATTGAAAGCTTCGACCGCTGACCCATTCCAACACGGTCAGAGTGAAATCGGTCACGGCACCGTGCTGATCGCGGCGATCACCAGTTGCACGAACACGAGCAATCCAAGCGTGATGTTGGCAGCGGGATTGCTCGCGAAAAAAGCGGTCGAGCGCGGGCTGCATGTCGATCCGGCGGTGAAAACTTCGCTCGCGCCCGGTTCGCGCGTCGTTTCCGATTATCTGCAAAAAACCGGACTGCAAAAATATCTCGATCAACTCGGGTTCAACCTCGTCGGTTACGGTTGCACAACCTGCATCGGCAATTCCGGCCCGCTGCATCCGAAGATCGAGAAGGCGATCCACGATTACGATCTGGTCGCGGCGTCGGTGCTTTCGGGAAACCGAAATTTTGAGGCGCGCGTGCACCAAAACATCAAAGCTAACTTTCTGATGTCGCCGCCGCTGGTGGTCGCGTTCGCATTGGCCGGAAGAGTCGATGTCGATCTTACAAACGAGCCGATCGGCACAGATAAACATGGCAAAGAAACTTTTCTGCGCGATCTGTGGCCGTCGTTACATGAAATTCGCGAGGCAATGCAATCGGCGCTTAAGCCGGAAATTTTCCGCAAACTTTATCGCGACTTCGCCGATCAAAACCCGAAATGGAACGAGATTTCCTCGAGCACGGGCGACATCTATCAGTGGGACGAGAAGAGCGATTACATTCA
>DMCG01000228.1:2868-10071 GCA_003445855.1 Spartobacteria bacterium
GTGACGACCGACCACATTTCGCCAGCGGGCGCGATCAAGGCAACTTCGCCGGCGGGTGAGTATTTGATCTCGCGCGGAATTGAGCCGGAGGATTTCAACAGCTACGGCAGCCGACGCGGAAACGATCTGGTGATGGCGCGCGGAACATTCGCGAATGTGCGGATCAAAAATTTGATGGTGCCTGGAACGGAGGGCGGCGTGACTAAATATTTTCCTGTAGAGGCCGCCGTCTCCGGCGGCAAATCTGGGTCCGCCGCTGAGACAGCGGCCACTACAGCCGAGACGATGTCGATCTTCGACGCAGCGATGAAATATGCGGAGACGAAAACGCCGCTGGTAATTTTGGCCGGGCATGAGTACGGAACCGGCTCCTCGCGCGATTGGGCGGCGAAAGGAACGCTTTTGTTAGGCGTCAAAGCCGTGGTAGCCGCGAGTTTCGAGCGAATTCATCGCTCCAACCTTGTCGGCATGGGCGTGTTGCCATTGCAGTTTGTCGATGGAACGAGCGCGCAATCGCTCGGGCTCGACGGCTCGGAAACTTTCTCCATCACCGGTTTGTCCGATACAATTCAGCCAGGCCAGCAGGTAACGCTTGAGATTCAAGGCAAAGATCGACAATCACGCTCGGTGCCGGTGAAGTTGCGCATCGATACGGCGATCGAAGTCGATTACTACAAGCACGGCGGGATTTTGCCGTTCGTGCTACGACAGTTGCTTGCGAAATAATTCGTCGGCTCGACAGAGTCTCGCCCCACCGAAAGATTCGACGGTCATAGACCGCCGCTACAGCAGAATTTCTCTTCGCTCGACACTGATGGACGAACCTTCGGCGATAAACGCGGAGCGCGGCGGAGCGGCCAAAGTTTCGGCGAATTGCGCGCCGTAAGTTGCCGTGACATCCGCACGGAAATCGAAAGTTTCTGCGGTCCAAATTTTCCAGCGCGGATGTTCGACCCGGTATTCGCTGCAACCGGCCCGCCTTCGCTCTTCGGCTTCGGCGTGGCGAGCGCGGACGCAGGTGTAGCCCCAGTAATGTTCGGTGATGAACTCCTCGTGCGAACCGGCCGGAATTGATCGCGCTTCGCCGCCCGCACTCATCTTGAGCGATTCCCATTTTCGGCCGCGTCGCCAGGAATACTCCACGCTCAATTTAAGATCGACATGTTCGATAGCGTGTTTCATCGGCAACGCGAGATAGTTTTCGCCATAAAACGCGCGCGCGACGAGCGCGATGGCGCGGCGTGGAACGAGTTCGCGAATGAAGACGACGCCGCGCCGCCAGGTGTCCGCCGATTTCTTTCGCACGTAAAAGCGAAGATTCACTTCTTCAAAATCGCGATGGAGCGGGATCGGCAAACCGAGCAAGCGCGTGTCGAGAAAAAGAAACCCGACGACGCTGACGAATGTTTCGCCATTTTCGCAATCGAGCTCCGTGCCCGGCGGAACGAGTGGCGCGATGATCGTTGGATCGACAACGAAATTGAGCATGGCGAGATATCGCCAGTTCGCGGTGAGAAACGGTTTCACGCGCGCATTCGACGGCTCGACAGAGTGATTCGCTCGCGCCCGCTCGCTCTCCCGTTGGTCTTCCCGTCCATGTCGCGGGCCCCCGCCTCGCTCCATTCTCGCCATGCCGACTAATGAAGCAATTTTTCGAGCGAGGGATCGGGCTTGGTGCCGAGCGACGTCGCCTTTGCGTAATGCTGTTTGGCCAACTCTTTTGCAGGCGGTTGCGCCGTGGCGTAGATGACGGCAAGATTAAAATGAGCGTCGGCGTAATCGGGATTGTCGGAGATGGCTTCGAGTATTTCTCGTTCCGCCGCTTCCTGCCAGCCCTTCTGGCTCGCAGTGATGCCGAGATAATTGTGCGCGGTGGCACTCTTGGGATTGATCGCGAGCGACTTGGTCAGCTCGGCGAGCGCGTCATCGAATTTGGACTGCCTATAATAGACGATGCCGAGGGTGGTGTGGGCAAACTCGTCCCTGGGAGCGACGGCAACGGCTTTCTTCAACGTCAACTCGGCGGCTTTAAATCTGGCGGTGCGAAAATAAACGACGCCAAGATTGGAAAGCGAGTAGAGGTTATTGGGACTCTTGGTCAGGATTTCCTGATATTGTTTTTCCGCCGTTCGATATTTGCGATGCTCGAAGTTATCTTTTGCCGATTGCGCCAGATTCCGCAGATCCCCGGGCACATCCGGGTTGAAGGCGCTCTGCGAGTTAGCGCTGGAATCATTCGACGCCGCCGCATTCCCGCCATCAGGCGGTTTTTGCGTTTCATCCGAGCCCGTGATTTTAACTGCGCTCATGGACGATTTTTTGGCGAATGTAAAACTCGTCTTCAACGCCGCCGGATTGTGGTCCGAGATTGAGACCACTGGTTGCCGCAACAAGGCGAGCTCTTCGTCGCTCAACTTCGTGATCGGTTGAGCGAGCACCTCGATTTGCTCGTTTAAGGCGTCCGATCTGATCTTCAGCTTCTCGAACTCCGCGAACATGAGTTTCTTGGCCTGATCCCGCCGCGCTTCCTCCTGACGTTCGCGGACGACAATGTTACGAAGCATTTCATTTTCCTTCGTGAGCCGAACGGTCTCCTCGGCGTTCGCGCCCTTGAGCTTCGCTTTTTCCAGTTCAGCGCCCGCTTCGTCCAGTTGCGAACGAAGATCGGCGACTTTCGTCTCGAAATCCTGATTTTGTTTTTGACTCGCGGCCAGTTGCTGGCGGAGTTGCTCGATCTGACCTTTTACCTCGGCCAGTTCCTGTGCTTTTTTCGGCTTATTCTCGCTCAGCTCGCGCACGCTTTTTTCCGCGTCCGCCAGTTTCTGTTTCAAATCGCTGTTCTCGGCCACGAGTAGTTGAACGCGTTGTTCGGCCTCTTTCGTGCCTTTCAACTGCGTGAGTGCTTCATCGCGTTCTCGTGTGACACCAGCGATTTGCTTGCTCGCCTCCGCCATCTTTACACTTGTCTGAGCCTTTTCCTTTTCCGCCGCGAAACGCGCCTCTTCGGCGGCAGTGAATGCGTCTCTTAAATACGCGACCTCTGCGCGCAACGCTTGTTGCTCCTTCGTGTTATTACCGCCGGACGATTGAAGCTTTTTTAGCGACTCCTGAGCTTGAGCCAGTTGGTCGCTGACCTGACGCTCTGCTCCGCTCGATTTTTCAAGTTCGCTTTGTGCTTTGCCCAGCTTGGAGCTTGTGTCCTTAAGACGCCCATCCAAGGATTCCTTTTCCTTTTCGGCGGTGTCGAGCTGACTGCGCGACTTTTGCAGCTCCGCCTCGAGTTGATCGATCTTGTCGTGCAATTTCTTGGTCGCATCCTTGATTGCGGCGTCGCTCGGCGCTTGAGGGGAAGCTGCGCTCAAGCGCGGCACCACGATCTCGGCACTTGGTTCCGACGGTCCGGCATTTTCACGAAGCGGCGGAGTGGTCTCTGGTAACGGGGTTGAAGCAGCAGCCAGGTCATTTTGCGTCGCTGCCTTGTCCTGGACCCGCAAAATGCTCTCACTGATTTTACGGCCGCGATATTCAACAATGGCGGGCTGCCAATCGGAATGCTTTTTGTGCAACTCCTCGATCAGGCTTCCAGCGGACCGGTATTTTGCGAGAGCAGCTTTAAATTGGTTTTCATGCTCCAGCTTTTCACCCTGCTGAGAAGTCATGTAGGCCTTGAGAAAAATTTCGCTCGGATCGTCCGATTGCGCCCGGAGCTGGCCCGGTGCCAGCAGAAAAAAGAAGCCGGCCAGCAAAATCGAACCGATTCTCTTCATGCGATGACAAGGCGGAATGATAATCGGCCTCCGTCCAGTTGCAATATGGCCTTCCACGTCGCTCCCAAAATAAGCGGAGCGTGTGCCAATGGCCAGCTGCTTTCCTTTGCAATCCGCGATCTGAAATCTAAAATCTACAACTGAGGCGGTGGTCGTAGCTCAATGGTAGAGCCCCAGATTGTGGTTCTGGTTGTTGCGGGTTCGAGTCCCGTCGGCCACCCATTTCAGAGGTCAGAGATCAGAATTCAGAGATCAAGAGTCAGATTCGAGATTTGATTGTCGATCTTGGCGATAAATGAACAGAACTCTGGCATGTCTGGTGCTAAACAGTCTGCGCATGAATCCGACGGTGGACCTCTTCGGCGATTCGGAATTTCGCGCGGCCACACCCACGTTCTGGGAACGCATTCTCAACGACGAACAATTGCGCGATCTCGATAATCTGGAGAAACTGCTCGCGGGCTGCGAGATCATCGCCGCGTTGGACGGAATCGATCTTCTCGCAGCCTGATCGCTGCCCATGCCATCAAGCGCACGGTTGGTGGCAGCAATTATCGCCCGGTTTCATTCGCAAATCGGCAACTCCGATTGAAAAGTCGCGAGCACGCGACGAATGTCGGTGTCGCAAATCTAAATTACGACGAGTGTCTGTAGCTCAACTGGATAGAGCATCTGACTTCGGATCAGAAGGTTGTGGGTTCGAATCCCTCCAGGCACGAAAGTTTTCCGATTTTGTCGCCGTTATGTCGCCCTTTCCGGCGCTCCTTGTTAGGAGCGACTGAACGTGACGAGCGGTCGATAGTCACCGTCATCTGCCGCGTGAATCGCATCCAGATAGGCCGCGCGCGCTTCGCCCGGCTTGGCTAGATTGACGCTCCCCCAACTAAAGTCTGGTTGGCCGCTTTTTCGCGCGATAACATCGACGGCAAGCCGCGCATGACGACCGTTTCCGTTCGGGAACAAATGAATTTGCACCAGTCGATGGTGAAAACGCATCGCAAATTCGTCAAAGCTGTACGTTCTGTTGTCTCGCCAGTACCGGGCATCATCCAGCAATTCTTTCAAGCAGACGCGGATTTTGTAGAACGGGACACCGATGTTTTTGTCGCGGGTCCGAATCTCGCCGGCCCACTTCCACGTATCGTCAAACATTCTGCGATGGAGTTTGAACAGAAAATCTTCTGATAGTGGCTCAGCTTGGCTATGCACTCGTTTTGAAAGCGCCCAGTGTCGGCCGGCGATAATGTTTTGTTCCTCCCATTCGTTTAACTCAGCTTGCGCGGTTAGCGGCGGGATCAAATCCTCTGCTTCGGCGGCATCAATGGGGTCTGCCCTGGTTCGTACCGGAAGATCATCCATTCCAAAGGGTGCGGGATGGGTGGGCCGCAAGTTTTCGAGCAAGCTCGCGAACCTTCGGGCCAGGCTTCGACCCCTGACTTTCCAAACGCATTGAATGAGCGACCGGGAGTATCGCTTTTCGAGCGCGCGCAACTGCTTGCCGTAATATCATCGTGCCGATTGAGCCGCCGCGAGGAACCAAGGCATACACAGCGTCGCACTCCATTGCATCCGCCGCGCGCTTTAACGATTTGAGAGTGATCGCCCCGGCAGCCTCACTTTTTTCGAGGGCGTCAAAGCCTTGCTGCGTTAATCCGAGTTTTTTCGCTGGGTAACTCGCCGGCATTCCCGTAGCCAAGCGAATGGCACGCAACCATCCCCCCGGTGGAACAGGCGCTTCTCCAGGCTTCGGAAATTTTCGAATTTTCCGCGAAATCACGCTGGCGAGAACTCTTCTAAAAGTAACCTTCATGGGATCACAATATATGACTTGTAATTGCATTTCAAGAAACAATCTATAGCTTGTGATTTAACTGAGGTTTACAAACTATAGATTGTGAACCATCAACATCGGTTCCATTCGCCGTTGCCAAGGCGTTCCGCTCAACGAAAAGAGTCGTTGCCTGACGGTTTCTGACGGGCTATGACGTGGGACATTATTCCGTTCCTGCGGCAGAAAGTTCCGACGGGGTTCGCCCCCTCCCCGGGTCAATAACCGTAATAAGACTGCAAGTTACAGTTCGCCGCAGCTTGACATTGCGCTCGCGGATTGATTACGAGTCGCAGCTGTGAACGCGCCCAGCGACAGCCGCCGCGAGCTCGACGCCATGGTTGTCGAAATCGAGCTCACGTTGACCAGCATTGTGCAAGGCGTTGCCCTCTTTTTCTTGATCGACAATGCGCGAACCGTCTTGCCGATGCGTCAAAGCGCTTTCTGGCCCTACGTCGCGGTCGGATTACTTGTCATCCTGATTTTCTGGTCCCGCTCGGTCGTGCACACGCTCACATTGATCCGCTGGCCTCTGGAGTTTGGGCACAATTTCTTTTACATCGCATGCGCACTAGGCGAGTCGCTTCTCTTCACGCGACTGAGCAACCCGCGAGCGTGGTTCGCCATCGGCGCGCTTTACGCAGCGATCGTCTGGTTGCTTTTCATTTACGATCTGCGTCTCGTTCGCGCCCGCGAGCAGGATAGCGCGGGAGAATCAAGCAACCGGTTGTATGCTTTGGTGACACGCGACCAACGGCTTAATATTGGTGTGCTGGTCCCGGCGCTATTCGTTCTGAATCTGGCTTGCGCGATCTGCATTCGCACTTGGCCGGAGTTCTTTACCGTTCGCAACGGTCATGTCTGGCTCGCCGCCGTCCAGCTCCTGGCTTTCGGCATTTATCTGGTCTATGTCCTGCATTTTTTCAGGACTCTTGTGCCGTTAATCTCGCGGGCGCGGCAAGAATGGCACAAAGGATCAAATATTTCGGAAGGCTGAACTGCTCGTCGCTCGACTTGATTTCGTTTCGGTTCCGATTTTTCACGAAGGCATCACGGTCGTCCGCTGGCGTTTACCCTCAAGCTGACATGTCGAACGTAAGATCGACATTCTTCTAATTGTTTCTATTTTCATTGTCGCGCGATGAAAACTTTAAGCCGTCCAGTCGATTCACGGACAGCCTCACAATGGCGATGGGAATTTCCGTCCGTCGACCAGATCATGGTCGAAGAGCGCGCCGCGGCGTTCGCTAAACGCAGCATCAAAACTTCGGCGAAGCTCGCCGGCCTCAAACTAGCCGTCTCGATGATGGATCTCACGACGCTCGAAGGCAAAGACACGCCCGGGAAAATTGCGTTCCTCTGCCGTAAAGCGATGCAGCCGCTCGATCCACGCTACGAGGTGCCCTCCTGCGCGGCGGTTTGTGTTTATCCGAACCTCGTCCGGGTCGCGAAAAAATTTCTCGGCCATTCAACCGTCAAAGTCGCCTCGGTCGCCACTGCGTTTCCGACCGGATTGATGCCTTTGAAATTGAAACTGCAGGAAGTGCGCAGTGCGGCACGCGACGGCGCCGATGAGATCGACATGGTGATCAATCGCGGCGTTTTTTT